>NZ_JAUBPB010000043.1:0-55460 GCF_036700545.1 Microcoleus sp. SVA1B4 | reverse complement strand
ACCGCATTTAATCAAACAGTCAATGCCGCGAGTTTGACTACAGATGCTGGCGGCACAACTCAAGTCAAGGGAAATGTTACTACAACTGGCGCTCAAACTTATGGAGATGCAGTTACAATTGCCAATAATCCGATTCTCTCCGGCAGCGAAATTACTTTCAATACAACTGTTGACGGTAGCAGCGATTTAACTGTGAATGGCGGTACTGGTAATGTTACCTTCAATGGTGCAGTTGGTGCTGTAACTCCGATCGGCAATTTAACAGCTAACTCTACAGGCACAACCGCATTTAATCAAACAGTCAATGCCGCGAGTTTGACTACAGATGCTGGCGGCACAACTCAAGTCAAGGGAAATGTGAGTACAACTGGTGCTCAAACTTATGGAGATGCAGTTACAATTGCCAACAATCCGATTCTTTCAGGTGACAGCATTACTTTCAATAATACTGTTGATGGTACCAGCGATTTGACTGTGAAGGCGACTAGCGGTAATCTTACCTTCAAAAGTGCGATCGGCGAAACAACTCCTCTCACAAGTTTAACTGCCAACAGCAAGATATCTTTAGGCGGGAATGTCACTACAACCGGCACTCAAACTTATGCAGATGCTGTGACGGTTGCCAATAATCCGATTCTCGCAGGCAGCGACATTACTTTCAATAATACAGTTGACGCACCTGGAAATCTCGGTATTGCTGCGGACAATGTTAATCTCAAAGGAACTGTAACAACCACCAACGACGGCACGCTCACAATTACCAATAAGGTGAATCTCAATATTGAGAAAAACCTGAACTTGGACGGTGCATTTATTCAAAATGGCGGGGGAAATGTTGCGGTTAGCGAAAATATCACCACAACTAATGATAACATTAGTTTTAGCAATCCAGTGACATTAAAAGCTCCTGTAACTTTTACACTGGGGGATGCAACTATTGATTTCGGTTCGAGTTTGTCAGCAGGTAGTAACCCGCTGACTTTAAGGGCAGGTGAAATTGATTTTTCGGGGAATGTTTCGGGTACGGGCGCGCTAACGCTGCAACCCGCAACAGCCGGACAAAATATTGTTGTTGGCGGAACAGATAACAATACTAGCGCTTTAGATTTGACTGCTGCGGAACTTAATTTGATTCAAAATGGATTTAGCTCGATCGCGATCGGGCGATCGGATAGCAGTGCCAATATTAGTGTTCCCTTTAATCTCACATTTTTAGATCCAGTAAATATTCAAACGGGAACTGGTGCGATCGCACTTGATGGCACTATTACCGGCAATGACAACAGCAGCATTGCTCTCAAGGCTGCCACAATTAATTTGAATGATGGCATCAATACCAATAAAAATCCGATCGCTCTCAACGGCACTGTCACACTCGGCAACGATATTAATCTCAGTACCAGCGGCGGAGATATTAAGATAATTGGGGCGATAGACGGTAATCATTTGTTGAACTTAGATGCCGCGACAGGCAATGTGTTGGTGCAAGGAAATCTCGGAGAAACAACGCCATTATCTGTTTTGAATGTTAGTGCCTCAAATGCAGAATTTATTGGAAACGTTAACAGTAATGCTGGTTTTAATTTTAGGGCTTTAAATACTAAATTAGGCGGTAATATTACGAATAATAACGGCAACATTAATATTAGCAATGCTTTGTTTTTGACAAAGGATGCGGTATTTAGTACGGCAGGGGGAAATATTGCTTTGGGTGCGATCGACAGTGACAGCATTAATGCCCGCAACTTAACTCTAGCCTCCGGTAGCGGCAGCATAACTTTCAACGGTGCGGTGGGTGCCACCAGCAAGTTAGGAAATCTTGCGATCGAAAATGCTGGCAATGTGACAGGAAACTCGACAATTAACGCGCAACAATTGACCGCACTAAACACGGAAAAAGTCAATTTATCGGGAGATGTCACCGCCGGCAAAGTCGATATTACTGCCAAGGGCGATATAACCGTTAAAAATATTACTGCTAATGGCGGAGAAATTCTATTTACAACTGGTAACAATTTCATCGCAGGCAATTTGAATACATCGGCAAACAGTGGCGGCAACATAACTGTTAAGGCGATAACTTCAATTACCACCGGACAAATTAACTCTAGCGGTATAGTCGGAAATGCCGGCAATGTGTTCTTAGATCCGATCGGCGATATTCAAGTAGAGTTTATCAATGCCCAAGGCGGTACAGGCGGCACCGGTGGCGATGTCACAGCAATAACAGGCAATTATTTCCGCGCTACGGGTACTTTTTCCACCCCACTGTCGCCGACGGGATTTGCTAGCATTTCTACTGCTGGCGGCACAGGTAGCGGAAATATCGCAATTACACACGCTGGGGGAGATAGAGGGACGCCGATTCAACCGTTTGTGGTGGGGGATGCTGCTAGCAACGGTACGGCGGGTGCAATTACCACGGGACAATCTACCATTACATCGCAGTCGTTTCCGCGTTCTAGTAGTGTTGGTAATATTGTATTTTCGACTGATGACGCGATCGACCCGCCGCCAACACCAACTCCCACTCCGGTAGTAACTCCAACTCCGACTCCGAGTGAAACTCCAACTCCGGTAGTAACTCCAACTCCGACTCCGAGTGAAACTCCAACTCCGGTAGTAACTCCAACTCCGACTGCAATTGTCACTCCAACTCCGGTAGTAACTCCCACTCCGACTGCAATTGTCACTCCAACTCCGGTAGTAACTCCCACTCCGACTGCAAGTGTGACTCCAACTCCGGTAGTAACTCCCACTCCGACTGCAGTTGTCACTCCCACTCCGACTGCAGTTGTCACTCCCACTCCGCTAGTAACTCCAACTCCGACTGCAGTTGTCACTCCAACTCCGGTAGTAACTCCAACTCCGACTGCAGTTGTCACTCCCACTCCGCTAATAACTCCAACTCCGACTGCAGTTGTCACTCCCACTCCGCTAATAACTCCAACTCCAACTCCGGTAGTAACTCCAACTCCGACGGCAGTTTTCACTCCCACTCCGCTAATAACTCCAACTCCCACTCCAAGTGTCACCCTAACTCCCACTCCAAGTGTCACTCCCGCTTCGATCGATCCTACGGAAATACAAGTGCCCACACCTGTGACAGCACCAAAATCGCCCACAGCCGCCGATACACCCACACCCGAACCCTCAACCTCCGATGAACAAGACTTTAAACGCCCCGAAAGTCGATCGCTAGACAATCTCGGTGTTGCTGCTGCCGATCATCGAGTTTTAACCATCGATCAAAGTATCACCAGTCAATTACCCGCTGGCATCGTAGCCTCTTCACTCGCATCCCAACAAGCACCAACAGTTAACCCTACTTCTAATTTAGTTCTGGGATATGTTCCGTCTCCCGATCGACTTTTTGAAGGTAACGACATACAGAAAACAGTCTGGGGAATCGAAGAAATGAGGAATCAAGAATTTGCAGAATACCTGGGGGTAGAAGCCAACATCCTAGAGGAAAAAACCTTGATTTCGACATCCCAACAAACTTTACAAAATATCGAACAGCAAACCGGCAAGCGGTCTGGTATTATCTACATGGTCTCGCGAGAAGATCAATTGGAACTAATTTTAGTTCCTCCCGCCGGGTGGCCGATTCACTACAGCGTCCCCGAAGCCAACAAAGCAGCTCTTTTCCCCACCGTCCAGGAGTTTCGCGCTGAAATCACCAATCCCGCAAAACGCGATACTAGCACTTATCTAGCCGCCGCTCAGCAACTATATAAATGGGCGATCGCACCCCTAGAAAAAGACCTACAAAACTTAGGAATTCAAACTTTATTACTGTCAGTCGATCCGGGATTGCGAAGCCTGCCCTTTGCCGCTTTGCACGACGGTAAAGGCTTCTTGATTGAAAAATACAGTTTTAGCCTAATTCCGAGTTTTAGTTCGACTAATACCGATTATAAAGCTGTTAGAGACGCCACAGTGCTAGCAATGGGAAGGTCAGAATTTGTTGACCAACAGCCCTTGCCCAGTGTGCCGATCGAATTGCAGGCGATTTCGGCTCAGTGGCAGGGCCCATCTTTCCTCAATTCTGCTTTCACTTTAGATAATCTCACGTCGGAACACACCAAGGGAGGATTTCGGATCGTTCATCTAGCAACTCACGCTGAATTCAAACCGGGAAAAGCGAGCAATTCCTACATTCAAATGTGGAATTCCAAATTGCAGCTCGATCGCATAGAGAGTTTGAATTGGCGCAATCCGCAGGTAGACTTGTTAGTATTAAGTGCTTGTAGAACTGCTATGGGCGATCGGGAAGCAGAGTTAGGTTTTGGAGGTTTAGCAGTAAAATCCGGCGCAAAATCTGCTTTAGGGAGTTTGTGGTATGTTGACGATGGAGGCACTTTGGGGCTGATGAGCGAATTTTACCACCAGTTGCGAGGAACCACAACTAAAGCAGAAGCTTTGCAACTGACTCAACAAGCAATAATGTCCGGTAAAGTTCGGATGGAAAACGGACAGCTAGTAACAACAGGCGGCAAGTTAAATTTACCTGCTAATTTACAACAACCAAACCAAAACTTTTCTCATCCTTATTATTGGAGTAGTTTCACCATGATCGGAAGCCCTTGGTAAGCTGCCATCTTTATTTTTCAGTCTCCGCTTCTGAGGGACGAAAGTTTCTACAGTAGCGGCAATGCCCGCTTGGGGCGGTTGGGGGGATTCCCCCCTGAAGAGCCGCAATTTCAACCGCCTATCCAGGGGGTTTGGGAACTCTATTTCTGCTTCATCACCACCAAAGTAATATCATCAAAAACCTTCTGAGCGCCAATATACTGCCGCACATCATTAATTACAACTTCCCGAATTTCTTGGGCACAGCGGTGACGATTTTCAACCACCACTTGCCACAACCTCTTTAATCCGTACTGCCCTTTATTAATATCGAAAGCTTCAGGAATTCCATCAGTATAAAGCACCACCACATCCCCAGGATTTAACTGCACTTCTGCTTGAGCAATAAACTCGCCAATCTCTTCTACTAAGCCAATGGGAAAGCCTAAATCCATCGTATCTATGCACTCCAATTTCCCATCAGCGCGCACCACAATCATTTCCTCATGTTGTCCGCTTAATTTCAGGACGCCTCCGGCATAGTCTAAGATAGCTAGAGACATATTTCTAGAGGAGTCCATGCGCTGGAGATTATCATACAGAGTCTGGTTGAGGACATCCAAAAACTTCACTGGATCTGTTTCGTTAATTTTCTGAAGCGTCCTGACCGCCGTTTGTGCCATAATCATCAACACGCCGCTTTCTAAACCATGTCCCGTGACATCGCCAATGCTAATCTTGACTTGACCATCCTGTTGCAATACGTCGTAGTAATCGCCGCCAACTTCGTCAGCCGGTTCCATGAAACCAGCTATTTCTAAGCCTTCAATTGCTGCGAATTCTGACTGTTTTGGCAACACCATTTGTTGCAGTTGTTTGACTATATCGAGTTCTGCACTCATGCGGATATTTTCTGCCTTGAGTTTCTGATTCAGGGTGCTAATTTCTTGATTCGCTTCAGCTAGTTGAGCCGTGCGTTCTTGAACTTTATCTTCTAAAGTGCGATATAGCAGGGCATTTTCAATGGAAATCGCAGCTTGAGAAGAAAGGACTTTGAGAATTTCTAGGCGATCGCGCGTAAAAGCTCCCGTAGTCAGATTATTTTCTAGATACAGAATGCCGAGCAGTTTACCTTGATTAATAATAGGAGCGCATAAGACTGACTTAGGCTGATTTTTTATAATATAGGGTTCGCTAGTAAAGACACCCTCTTTCGTAGCTTCTGATAGCACTACATCTTCCTGAGTTCTCGCTACATATTTTATCATCCCTACAGGAAGATTCTCGCTGCCTTCAATCGAAATACTTTGCCCAACTTCTACTTGTTCATTATCAACTTCACCTCTAGCTTCAATGGTTAAGTTATCCTTATTTGATAAGACAATAAAGCCTTTTTGGGCTCCGCCATTTTCCAGTAAAATGGTCATTAACTTCTCTAACAATTTGTTGCTCGCAATTTCACCAGCCAGAACTTGGGAAGCTTTGATAACTGTGGACAAGTCTATATTAAAATTTCCTCCCGTCGTCGAATAAGCTGTGCCCCTAGCTGTAGTCTGCAAATCAATTTGTTTCTTGGCAGATACCTTGGAGATTAACTGCGGATATTTCTGCTCTAAATCCTCTACTTTACGCTTAGCACCCCAAAGTTGGTAGCCATAGTGTGCCTTTTTCATGTAAAGTTTGGCAATTTCATTTTGGCTTTTCCCTAACCAGAATTTAGCGACTAATTCATTGCCTAAAGCTTCATTCTGAATGTATTCATTTTCATTAGCTGAACTAATAGCGCGATCGTATAAATCTATTGCTTCCATTTCTTTACCAGAAATACGCGCAATTTCTGCCTCGACCAACAGGTATTTGTGCAGAAAGTTTTCAGGACAGTTATCTGCCCAAATTTTCATCTGTTGTTGGTTGGTTTCAATTTGTTTTTGATAACTAATTTGTTCTGATTTGCTAACGGTTGGATAAACAGCCAGTAAAATTAAAGAATTATAGAAATTATTAACGGCATTGGTAATCATCCCTTGCACATAAGGTAACATTGTTTGAGCTTCTTGGATACAATGTAAAGCGATAACATTGTCACCATACAAGTAGAGGACTTGGGCTTTATAGGTTAAATAGTTACCCAGAGCAAAAAAGTTTTGATGAGTTTGACAATCTTCGATATAATCAGCTTCATTGAGGGATTCGCTGGCAAATTCTCTGGGTTTGGGACTCAAGCCACTTAAATTATAAATGAATAGTTGACTGGCAAGGATGGTATGATAAGCTAATAAATTTTTAGTTTTAGCTGTGAATTTTAAATAATCATTGAGAAGCGCTAATATTTCGAGAAGATTTTTACCAGAAACAAAAAAATTAAGCATTTGATGGAAGGTGATATAGCCGGCAAACTGTAGCTCTCCTGACTCCAAACCCGCTTGATAACCTTCGTTATTAATCGCTTCAGCTTCTTTTATGGGGAGAACCCAATGTTGGATGTGATTAGCCATGTTATTAGCAGCTTTCGCTTTCATGGATGAGTCATTAAAGCGCTTAGAAATGTTGAAACCTAAACGAGCAAATTCATAGCCTGAGCGATATTCTTGTAAAACTGAACTGAGGGTAAGTCCATAGCTGGTATAAGCTTTAGCGGAAGCAGCAATAGCACCGTATTTAATGCAAATAGAAGCCATTTTTGCCGCAATAATTCCATACAGTTCAGGGTTACTGAAATAAGCTGGTGGATCGGCGCTGACTAATAAAGTTAGGGCGGCTCTCATTTCCAGGCTCGTCATTTCTGGTTGCTCTTGTAGGGTGCTAATTTCCCCAGGTTGCCAAAGTTTTCGCACTTCTGCTAGTTCTTTTTGTAAAGCCGTGGTGAAATCTTTATCCGTTAACTCAATTCCCAATAAGTTCAAGGCTTGTCGAGCGGCGGTAATAGCTTTTTCATGTTTAGACATCATGGTTAACATGACTATTAAAAGATTATAAACTTCGGCTTTTTCTAACTTATTTTTGCATCTCTCAATTACCAAATAGATCAATTCTTCAGCATAATCAAAGTTACTGTTTAAATATTCAATTTCGGCTTTTTCCTTATGAAGTTGCAGGGTCAATTGATATTCTTCTTGCCAAAAATCACCACTTAATAAAGATATGCCGATCGTCAAATATTCTCGCGCCGCTAGATAAGCGGTTGAGTCTTTCGCTTTGCGGGCGGCGATTAAATTAAATTTGGCTAAGGCTATTTTTTCGGTTTGATCGGTAATTAACTCGCGCCCCAGATTAAAATGTTCAACTATATCGAAAATTTTTGCATCTCGCTCTGTCACTGGAGTATTAACTTGTAACAAGCGTCCAATCTTCAAGTGAACTGCTTTTTTTTCATTTTCACAAATTAAAGTATAAGCAGCTTGCTGTACTCGGTCATGCAGAAATTTATAATCTTGAATTAATAGGTTTTCATCAAACTCCGATGCTGGCAATATGAATCCGGTCTGAATTGCTGCGAGTAGATCCGAAAAAATTACTTCTGGCGGTTCCTCACAAACAATCGACAGGGTACTTAAGTAAAAAGATGCGCCTATACAAGAGGCTAAACGTAAAACCTGCTGTGTGATAGGAGGCAGTTTCTTTAACTTGTAGATCATCAATTCTACGACATTATCAGTGATATTTTGTGCCTCAATTTGGGCAATATTCCACTGCCAACTCTGCTGCTGCACATCAAAACTTATCAGTTTTTCCGCGTGCAGAGTTTTCAGAAATTGGTTGACAAAGAATGGATTGCCTCCGGTTTTCTTCATCACCAGTTCTGCTAGGGATTCTACTGATTTATTGTCGCTATATAATGTGTCGGCAATGAGTTGGCTAATATTTTCTAGTTCTAAAGGTGCTAAAGTAATATAATTGATAGTTGCTCCTTCTTTAAGCAATCCATCAAGGGTCATGATCAAGGGATGAGTGGGGCTGACTTCGTTATCCCGATAGGCTCCAATTAAAAACAGATATTGCATATCTGCATCTGTCATCATCAGTTCAATTAATTTGAGCGTGGCGGAGTCGGCCCACTGCAAATCGTCGAGGAATATGACTAAGGGATGTTCTTTTGTGCAAAAGGCTCGGATGAAGTTACCCAAGACAATATTAAAGCGATTTTGTGATTCGGTTGCCCCTAATTCTGGCACTGGAGGCTGCTTGCCGACAATCAGTTCCACTTCGGGAATTACATCAATAATCACTTGACCATTGACACCAAAAGCATTTCTAAGTTTTTCTCGCCATTGTTGAAGCTGTATTTCACTTTCCGTTAATAGTTGCCGCACTAATCCCTTAAAAGCGCTAACTACAGCGGAGTAAGGAATACTTTTTTGAAATTGGTCAAATTTGCCGGCAGTGAAATAGCCGCGCAGTCGGGTATTTGGTTTGTGAATTTCGGCTATTAGAGATGATTTGCCAATACCAGAATAGCCCGCCACCAACATCATTTCTATTTGGGATTGGGCATTGTCCGCTACTCGCTCAAATGCTTTTAGTAGTGCTTCTACTTCGGCTTCGCGTCCGTAGAGCTTTTGGGGAATTTGAAACTGGTCGGAAATGTCTTGAGTCCCTAAAGAGAAATCAGATATATTTCCTGTGGTTTGTAACTGATGCAAACATTCTGCTAAATCATTTTTGATTCCGAAACCACTTTGGTATCGCTCCTCAGCGGTTTTTGCCATCAGTTTCATTACGATATCTGACACGGGCTTGGGAATTTCTGGATTAACTTGATGAGGACAAATTGGCACTTTAGCAATATGACAATGCACTAACTCCAGGGCATCATTTGTTTCAAAAGGGAGTTTTCCTGTCAGTAACTCATAGAAAGTGACACCGAGAGAGTAAAAGTCGGTGCGGTAATCTAGGGAACGATTCATTCTTCCTGTTTGTTCAGGTGAAATATAAGCTAAAGTACCTTCTAAGACGTTAGGATTTTTGACGGTAGGATTTTCGCGGGTGAATTGAGTAGAAATACCAAAGTCTATAATTTTGAGTTGCCCGCTTTCAGGGTTGAAAATAATATTGGCAGGGTTAATATCTTTGTGGACAATATTCGCAGCGTGAATACTGCTTAGAATTTCAGCCGTTTTAATAGCAATGCTCAGAAATTTCTGTAGGGGCAATACTCCCGTGCCTGATTCCCTACGCTCATCCATCAACTGTTTTAAAGATGACGCGCCAAAATCCTCAAGGATGATACACAGGGTCATCTGATAGGGTTTTAATTCATAAGCTTTAATTACTCCATCGATATTCAGATTTCGGGTAATTTCATATTCCTGCTTATAGCGAACCAGTTCGGAGGGGGTAGGATAGTCTTCTTTGAGGAATTTAAGGATGACGGCTTGGTTGTCCTGTTGGCGGATGCCTCGATAGATAGTGGAGTTGGTACTTTCGTAGATTTGAGTGAGAATTTGGTAGCCGTTAATCTCGATCATTTTCAGGTTTCAATGATAGAAGAAAATGTTATTAAAGATAGTCAGCAATCATTATGGGCGAGCGGACTGATCCATTATAGTGGCAGAGGATGCTTTGATACCCATGCTAAAGGTGAAATCTTCACATTAATATACTGTCGCACATCCTCTATCACAGATTACCTCATGGCAATAGCAGGTAACTTTCATTACCTGCTAATTTACAAAGGAAAAACAAGAGTTTTCCGATTTTTATTGTTGGAGTATTTTCACGGTGAGAGTTTTTTTGTAAGTCCCATATTTTAAGTAGCAAATCTGTTCGTTAAACAATCATCTCTAACCCCCAGATGCTCTATCTAGGGTTCATCTGTCTCGGATTTGGTGCCGCAGTTCCGTAATTGACTCGACAGCCGATATTGAACAAACTCGAACTGCACTCAAGAGGGACAATCTGCTGATCGAGGAGGGCACTGCAACTGACATACTGGTCGTTATTAGTATCTCTTACCATACATTCGATCGGGTTAGCTCCTGATCGCGCCGCCCAACTCTTCATACCTACGACTGCAATGTTATGCTGCCAGTAGAATGCAAATAGCGACACTGCAAACAGTACAGCAACTGCTAATCCTGCTTTCAACTTCCAACTATTTAGGACGTTTCCCAAACTATTTTTCACGTTTTCCACCCCAGAAATTGAGCTTTCGGTAGTTATTTCTGGAGTTGGCAAGTTTGTTTGTGCTTGTTCTGCTGGAATTTCCGACATAATGTATCTCCTGTGATTGCTGGGACTTGGCTAATCTGGCAGTTGCGATCGCTATTGCAAACTTTATCAAATTTTAGCAAAACTCGCCTGTACCGACAACCGATTGGCGCAGCACCGCCGGGGAAGTATGTACATTCACCAAGGGCGGTCGCGATTTCTATGCCTTTTGAGGTATTGCCCAATTCGCGAACGGCTATTTTGCACTTATGGCAATAGAATTGTTGGCGATGTTCTTGGAAAACGGCTCAAGTGAATCAGCTTTTTTTTGAACCGCAGAGGGCGCAGAGGGCGCAGAGAAAGAGCAAAGAGAGAGATATATTGACTTTTACCAATCATTTATGGTTTGGATAGCAGTTCTAATAAGTCAGATTCCGAAAGTAGTTTGATTCCCAAAGATTGAGCCTTTTCCAACTTAGAACCGGCATCTTCTCCGACAACTACATAATCAGTTTTAGCACTCACAGAACTTGTGACTTTACCTCCTGCTTTTTGAATCAAATCTTTAGCTTCATCTCGTTTCAAAGTGGGCAAAGTTCCCGTCAGCACAAAAGTTTTGCCTGTAAGTTGTAAATTTGTGCTGGCTGAATTCTGATTTTTTACTTCTGACTGCAATTGCAAGCCTGCAGTTTTCAACCGTGCAATTAAACTTTGATTCGCCGGCACTCTAAACCACTGATAAACAGCTTGAGCAATTTCCGGCCCGATGCCGTAAACGCCCTCAATCGATGCCGCCGATACCGCTGCTAACTCTTCCACATTTGCAAACCTTTCTGTCAGCAATTGAGCATTCACGCTGCCGACGTGGCGGATGCCCAAGCCGTAAAGTACGCGCGAATAGGGTTGATTTTTCGATTGGGCGATCGCACTTACCAACTTTTCTGCTAACTTCTTACCCATGCGTTCCAAACTCATCAATCTTTCCGCAGTCAAATCGTACAAATCCGCCGCAGAATGCACCAGATTGCTATCAACCATTTGCTGCACCAACTTTTCGCCAACACCGTTAATATCCAGAGCATCCCGGCTGCAAAAATGAATCAGCGAACCCCTCAAAATTGCTGGACAAGATGTATTGATGCAGCGAGTAACGGCCTCCCCTTTTTCCCGAACCACAGGCTGTTCGCATTCGGGACAGCAACTAGGCATTTGGAAAAGTTGAGCATTTTGGGGACGAAGTTCCGGCAAAACTCGCACAACTTCTGGTATAATTTCCCCAGCTTTTCTGACAATCACAGTATCGCCAATATGGAGATTTAGGTCGGAAAGTCGATCGCTATTATGGAGAGAAGCCCGCGAAACCGTCGTCCCCGCCAAATGCACCGGTTTCAGTTCCGCTACAGGAGTCAGAGCCCCGGTTCTCCCTACTTGTACGGTGACAGCTTCTACAATTGTAGGGACTTCCGCCGCGGGATACTTCAGGGCGATCGCCCAACGCGGAAACCTCTGAGTAAAACCCAATTGTTTTTGCAGCAAAACCGAATTAATCTTAACAACAACCCCATCCGTCATGTAAGGCAAATTCCGCCTCTCTGTATCCCAATATTCGTAATACTCGCGAACCTCATCCAAAGAATAGCAAATTTTGCGATGGGGATTCACCTTAAACCCCATTCTTCGCAACAACTCCAACGAATCCCACTGCGTGTTACCCTCGTTACCTTGATCTAAATGCAGAGTATAAGCAAAGAAATCCAACCGTCGCTTATCCACAATTTTAGAATCCAACTGCCGCAGCGTACCCGCCGCAGCGTTGCGAGGATTAGCAAACAATTGTTCCCCCGCTTTTTCCCGTTCCCGATTAATTTCCTCAAACACAGCTAAAGACAAAAAAGCTTCTCCGCGCACTTCCACAATAGGCGGCGGATTATCTAAATTGAGCTTTAAAGGAATCGAACGAATAGTCTTGACATTTTGAGTAATTTCCTCTCCGGCAATGCCGTCTCCCCGCGTTGCACCGCGAACTAAAATCCCATTTTCATAGGTTAACGCTAAAGCAGAACCGTCAATTTTTAACTCGCAAACATAGGAAACCCCCCCCAACCCCCCCTTGCTAAAGGGGGGAGTAATTTCCCTATTTTCCTTATTGCTAATGGAAGATGTTATTCCATCAAGTCCCCCCCCTTGATAAGGGGGGGTTAGGGGGGGTGCATTTCCTTCTTGACCGGGAGTTAGGGGGGGTACATTTCCCTCTTGTCCCCCCCCTTGATAAGGGGGGGCTAGGGGGGGTGCATTTCCTTCTTGACCGGGGGTTAGGGAAGGTGCTACCCTTTGCCAGCGTTCCTGCCATTTAGCAAATTCCTCAAAATTAAAAGCATTTTCCAAACTGTAGAGAGGAATATTGTGTTTGACGCTAAAAAATTGAGTAGCAGGCTGTTCTCCCACGCGCTGAGTCGGACTTTCCGCAGTAATTAATTCAGGATAATCTGATTCTAATTCTTGCAACTGGCGATAAAGTCGATCGTACACCTCATCTGGCATAATCGGCGCATCGAGAACATAATAAGCATAGCTAGCTTCCTGTAGCTGCTGCCTCAACTGTTGAATTTGCTGCTGAATCTCTGCTGCCATATCGATTTAAGGTTTTCGATTTTCGATGTTATATTTTTGATTATAACTCTCCATTTTAGCTCAAAAAAAAGGATCGAGCAACCTCTGTGCTGCCAGACCGATTTTAGATTGGAGATGAGCAATGTCAATTTGAGCTAAAAATCAAGATATAGCAACTAGAAAATCAAAACTTATCCTAATTGTCACCCTGCCCAAAAACGGATACTTACTTTCCGACAGGAGTTGCCAGTCGGCCAAAATTTTCGACTCTTGTTCAACCTCCCCGATTCATCTATGGAGTAAATTTCAAATCCTTCGACTGATTGAACGCCGAACGTTGCGCCAAACCAGTCAGGCCACATTCTCAATTTTAAAATCCACTGACTCGCCTTTATAGCTGTAGAATTCAGCGCGTAAGCCATCACAAATTTAAGTCGGGAAACTCGGTAAATTTCTTGTTTTCCCCGGACATTGAAGGTTGAAGATTATCACCATCTTTTTCGATGTTCAAGTTGCTATTGGCGCGGGATTTGGTAAATTCTTGAGCGTTTGGCTTTGTGAAAGCGAGCGGTTCAGCGTGTTCTACCTGAAATACATTGGCGTAGAGGTTGGCAATAATTTGTTTGCCTCCTTGGGTTAATTCCAAGTAGTTCAAAGCTGCTGGAATGTAGGGAAAAACTCCATTCCAATAAAACTTGGCGTAATTTTGTCGCAAATCTCCCGGAGATTTGTAGCCCAAGATTTTATTAGTGCCGACTTCCTCAAATTCGTAGAACAAGGCACTTATTTTTCGCAGGTAATTTGGATCGCTCAACTGGCCGATCAAATCGGCGGCTCTAGCGAGTCCAGAATAATTGTTTCTGTCTTGATGAGTTTCGCTAGCAGGAACTGGGAAGCGCGTCAATTCAATATTGCGCTTGATTTGTTCGGCATCAATTAATGTGTGGCCGCCGAAGCGTTCGTCAATTACGAGTTTTCCTCGATCGACATGATAAGGAGTTAAACTGGCAGAAGTTGCCCCGATCGGCACAGAAACCATGCCCCCGTCAATACCCGTAGCATATAGTCCCACAGCTTCTTGGTCTTGGCGGCAAACACCTTTGACGTAGCCGATATCGTGACACAGCAGCGAGATCAGGTAGTGCAGCCAATCTTCCGGCGACACTCCGCCTTCCCGAATATGCTTGCCCCGGAGAATCTCTTGTCCCACCAAAGCCACGAGCATTGTGTGTTCCACATTGTGGTAAAGAGCATCGCAATTAGCGATATTTTCCAGAGCCATAGTCCCTGCCCAGGCGATAATTTCAGGGTAGTCAGGCTTGTACTTGCCGTAGGTGCGACGGTAGCCGGCCTGCAACTCTTGCACAAAAGCGTCAATCAGGATAGCAGTTGCATTGAACATCATAAATTCTCTCACTCAGGCTGTAGTTACAAACTCGATCGAAAATATCTTGGCCTTGCTGAAAAAATAATTAATGGGCATTCCAGTAGGTTTGACCCCTCGGCGTTGAATTTTAAATTTCAGCTAGTCTTGTCAGGTCAGAAAATTGCTCTTTTGGCTATGCTTCCCAAGATAACCTAATTTCGGAAGCATCCGAAGCAACAGATCGATTTTTTGGTATTAAATGTTAGTGAAACAATTTACATCGTTTCACTGACTAATTATTAGAAGTCCTAGGTTTGAAACTTATGAACTGTCTGTTTCGGAGTCTCTCCACTGCTGCCCTGGGTACTCGGCGCTCGATCGCCCAAAAATACCTAGGATTGTGTGCATTCACTGCTGTTTGCACCGCCGCACCGGCAATGGGTGCCGAGCGAATTTACGTAACTTACGGGCCACTAGAAGAATCAGTTCCCATCGAATCTCTGGCACTTTTCGCCAAAGAAGGCAAAATAGACTCAAACTTGGACGGCTTCGCTCAGTACGTCAAAGCATCTCAGCTAGCTGAGATTCGCAGCGCCCTGCAAGCGAAGGCTGAAATCAGCCACGTGACGATCGCCCAATTTCTCTACACGCCTCAAGGAGAAGTGCTGCTGAAACGCTTGGGCCGAGTAATTCAAACCAAAGCTCGGCAGCCCGGATTTTATGCCATCCGAGCCGCCCTGATTTTAGCAGCCTCAGATCCAGAAGGCCTGACAATTCTCAACGTGCTGCGGAAATTCCCCACCTATGGCATCAGGATTGACATCGCCCGCGCCTTGGGTATCGCCAACGAGCTGACATCGCTGATCAACCGTTCCAATCAGACGATCGCCGGAGTCGCCCAGTTGTCGGAAGCACAAGCAGCCTTAGAACCCACCATACCGCCCGCCCAAATGCAGCAGCCCCAGCTACCTGGCCCCTATACTTGGAAAAAATCATCGGTAACTCTGACGAGTCCAAATCGCAATCGCACATTTGATATGGACATTTACCTACCACAGGGCAGCCCCCAACCGGCCCCAGTAGTAGTAATTTCCCACGGTTTAGGTTCCGATCGCATTTCCTTTCAATATTTAGCAAAACACCTAGCCTCCTACGGCTTTGCCGTCGCCGTCCCCGAACATTCCGGCAGCAACGCCCAACAAATCCAAAACTTAGTAACAGGCAGAGCCAGTGAAGTAGCAGAACCAGCAGAATTTGTCAACCGCCCCCTCGACATCAAAGACCTGCTCGATTATTTAACCAAACTTTCTACAACCGATCCGGCCTACCAAGGGCAGCTCGACTTGCAGCGAGTCGGCGTCATCGGCCAATCTTTCGGTGGCTATACGGCTTTAGCATTAGCCGGGGCGGGGATTAATTTTGCACAGCTAGACAAAGATTGCGGACTCGAAAACGATACTTGGAACCTCTCCCTACTGTTGCAGTGCCGCGCCCGCGGCCTAGAGCGCAACCAGTACAATTTCGCGGACCCGCGCGTCAAAGCTGCGATCGCCATCAACCCCATCGTCAGCAGCATTCTCGGAGAAACAAACCTCAGCAAAATCCAAATCCCAGTCATGGTAATAGCAGGCAGCGCCGATACTGTTGCCCCCGCTTTTCTCGAACAAATTCAACCATTCACCTGGCTGACATCGCTCAACAAATATCTCGTATTGATGATTAACGGGACTCACTTCTCAACGATCGAGGAATCCCCTCAAAGCCTCTTTCTGCCACCACCACAGGCGATCGGGCCCGAACCCGCTTTAGCCCGCCGCTACCTCAGCGGACTCAGCCTAGCATTCATGGAAAGCTATTTGAACAACAAATCAAAATTCCGCCCGTATTTGGAGCCATCCTACGCTTTAAGCATCTCCAGAGACACTCTCGGACTGAGAATTTTGCGATCGCTCACCCCCCAGCAACTCCTGCAGTTCAGGATTTCTCCACCTCCTCGCATCCCTGCCTCTCCACCTGCGATCGCTCCTGTTCCTCTACCTTCTCCACCTCCCATAGCTCCCGTTCGTTAGGCTTGAGGTGCGCCGCGTGTGCACGCTGTCATCTCTTTTCGTGCGGGGGCGATGGGCCATCTCTTTCCTCTCATCAGCTTTCCTAATCACACTCATCAGTTTAACTGTCGTCAGACCCCTTTACAAACCTTAACGATAGGCGTAATAATATAAACATCATCCGAACATTGACAACCAAATACAGCAATCATAAAACCATGACAACAACCTTACAGCAGCGCGAAAGCGCCAACGTCTGGGAACGCTTTTGTGAGTGGGTCACAAGCACCGACAACCGCATTTATGTAGGTTGGTTCGGAGTCTTGATGATTCCTACCTTGCTCAGCGCCACCATCTGCTACATCATCGCCTTCATCGCTGCCCCTCCAGTGGACATCGACGGCATCCGTGAACCAGTAGCAGGTTCCTTGATGTACGGTAACAACATCATCACAGGTGCTGTTGTTCCTTCATCTAATGCGATCGGTCTTCACTTCTACCCAATCTGGGAAGCAGCTTCCCTCGATGAGTGGTTGTACAACGGTGGCCCTTACCAATTGGTAATTTTCCACTTCCTGATCGGTGTATTTTGCTACATGGGTCGTGAATGGGAATTGTCTTACCGCTTAGGTATGCGTCCTTGGATCTGCGTCGCTTACTCTGCACCAGTTGCAGCAGCCACCGCAGTATTCTTGATCTACCCGATCGGACAAGGCAGCTTTTCTGACGGTATGCCCTTGGGTATCTCCGGCACATTCAACTTCATGATCGTGTTCCAAGCCGAGCACAACATCCTGATGCACCCCTTCCACATGTTGGGAGTTGCTGGTGTCTTCGGTGGTTCTTTGTTCTCCGCCATGCACGGTTCTCTCGTTACCTCTTCCTTGGTTCGTGAAACAACCGAAACCGAATCGCAAAACTACGGTTACAAATTCGGTCAAGAAGAAGAAACCTACAACATCGTCGCAGCCCACGGCTACTTCGGTCGTTTGATTTTCCAATACGCTTCTTTCAACAACAGCCGTTCTTTGCACTTCTTGTTAGGTGCATGGCCAGTAGTTGGCATCTGGTTTACCGCTTTGGGTATCTCCACGATGGCTTTCAACTTGAACGGTTTCAACTTCAACCAATCGATTATCGACTCTCAAGGTCGTGTCATCAATACTTGGGCTGATGTCATCAACCGCGCTAACTTGGGTATGGAAGTAATGCACGAGCGCAACGCTCACAACTTCCCGCTTGATTTGGCTGCTAGTGAAGTCACTCCAGTAGCTTTGGTTGCTCCTTCTATCAATGGCTAATTTTTAGTTTTTGATTAACAAAAAGCGCTCCTAGAAATAGGGGCGCTTTTTGTTTGGGGAAAAATATTTTTACTGCGGGGAGGCGAAGTATCGCAGCCGCCAAGGAAGTTATATCGAGTCCCTCGCTTCTGGTAATTCCTGTTAGGCTGGATTGATGTCGGCTTCTCGTGGGAGACTCACTCATGATAAATTCAAGTTTCTTTAAACATCACAATACATTCATAATTTTCTAAATCTAGAAATCGGTCAATTTGCAAAGTTCCTATTTGTTCAAATCCCTGTTTTTGGTGAAACATTAGGGAACGAGTATTAGCTATTGGCTGGGTAACAATAAACAGTGAAATAAATGAATTTGGAAAAACTTGATAAATTTCTTTATACATAAATCGAGCAACACCTCTACCCATCCAATCTACCTGTGTTGCTACTCTTTCGAGATAAAAATGCCGATCGCTGGTGACTCTTTTCTTAAAATCCTCATCTTTCCAGATAATTTTATCCAAGATTTCATCAGATATTTTGGGTTGTGATATAGCCACAAATCCCAGAATTTCCCCATCGGTTTTAGCTGCCACAAAATATCTGCATGAATTATTTAAGCTTTGGACAATCTCATCTTCAGTAATTTGTGTTAGCAAAAAGCCGCGATCGATCGACGTATTTTGACCGCGCGCATGAGAATTGTGAATATTGACGATCGCCTGTATGTCCTCTCGATCGACTTCTCTAAAAATTAGATATTCCATTGCATAGTTTGTAGGAACTCGGACAAGGGGCTGTAAGCCCCTTGCTGCATGAGTAGGATTTTACTCCATAACCCTAACTGCCGCCAATCCCAGCGACATCGCGAGCATTTTCTTCAAACGCAGCCGTCAGCGCACGATCACCGCTTAAACCCGATGCGATCGCCCTAGTCCGGTATTGGCAAAGCGAAGGAATTACCCAAGTTGCTGAGGTGTATTTTTGCTGTCATACATTGGCGATTTTAACGCTCAGGTTTATCTATTTTAACAGCTAGATATAGAGCGCATACCAGATTGAGTTTTGTAAATATTTTAGGGGCGATCGCCTTCGGACAATATCATGACTGTAGGTATGTCTGCACTTGTGGGCGATCGCAAATAACTTCCAGGTAGCGTCGCAACAGCTACAATGTTTCCCAACAAATCGAAGAACTCAAGGCCATAACCTGTTTCTAGACCCTCGACGAGTGCTATTGATTTACCAGTCCTCGCAGTTCCTTAATGTCGATGTGGATTCCTTGACGTTTCAGATATTGGCTCAAGTTAATCTGGATGAATAAATCTTTGAGCTCTTCAGCAATCTCTGCCGGGGGATTGCCAGATAACGCAGTTGCAATTAGACGTTCTGCTATTCGTAATTCGCCACATTCAATCGCTAAAGATGCTGCGCTGCGGTGAAGCACAGAACGAGTGGGTTCAGCATCAAGGGCGCTAGCGATTAAGGCTGCGGCCTGAGTTTCTTGTTCAAAGGCTTGGCGCGTCAATTGTGCAGCCAACTCCAACGCACCTCTTAAGCGGGCGACTGCCGCTGCTTCGGCTAAATCCATTGCTTGTTTGTGGAGCGATTGAATCTGGCTCATTGGAGTACGGTTCCTTCAGGATTTTGCTTGGCGCTAATAATAGAAATCGGTCGGCT
Source organism: Microcoleus sp. SVA1B4 (assembly GCF_036700545.1). NCBI lineage: Bacteria > Bacillati > Cyanobacteriota > Cyanophyceae > Oscillatoriales > Microcoleaceae > Microcoleus > Microcoleus sp. SVA1B4. The sequence goes on along the minus strand of NZ_JAUBPB010000043.1, from coordinate 35,754 downwards.
GAACTCTACTACAATGATATACGCTGGCAAGCCTTGTGCGTCTGAGGCGCGGGTTTGTTCAGTTTTCAGCTTGACTCTAGTATTGATTTGACTTTGATTGCCTTTGCGAATTCCAGAAACCTCTAGCCGAGCCATTCGCTCAAATGGCAGTGTGGTAGCTGAATTTTGACTTCCTAACCAATAGTCAAATCCAGTTCCTTTGCGAGAGCGTTCAATGACTGTGAGATTTGTTAATTGCAAAATTAACAGGAATGCGATTCCATAAGCAGCCTGCTCGGTAGTATATTCTTCGTCATTCCAACATCGTCGGGTTTGCTCGGTGACTGGCTGCCAATCTATCTTGAATGTGGCAGAAAATTCTCCCTCAACTTTAAGTGTTACTCCTGGTTGGTGAGCTTCATCGGTTAGACAAATCGCACCTGCTTCTGCGATCGCGGCTCCAAAGGCAGGTGTAATCGCAGGGAGTCCCTGGCTAAGGCTTTGTAAGTTTAAGATTTGAATCTGGCTCAAAGCGACGTTGCTCTATGGAAAGTAGATATTCAATTTTACTCTCAGTTGCGACAATTTGAGTCGATAGCCACTATTTTTAGACGATCGCCTTCCTCGACTTGGGGTCATCATCGCGATTGTACTATTTCCTCTACTTACGCAGCAAAACTATTAACAAGTCTAACTGTAGGTCTGTCTGCACTTGTCGGCGATCGCAAATAACTTCCAGGTAGTGTCGCAACTGCTACAGTGTTTCCCAACAGATCGAAAAACTCAACGCTATAACCTGTTTCTAGTCCTTCAACGTGATGCTGTTCTACAACCGTACCGATATCGCCGGCATAAAGTCCTTCTTCTGGAAGGTTGCACAGTAAAATGACATCAGAATAAAGTTGATAGTTCATAATTCTTCTGATTCGGGAAATTGTTGCTCGTATTGGCCTAGAATTTCTCTAACTGTTTCGGCCGCGATATCTGATAGGTCTGATTTAGAATAGATAGTCACCAAAACGATCGAATCGCTAGTTTTGAGGTAATAAATAGCACGGTAGCCCGCGCTTTTGCCTTTTTGAATGTCGCTGTTCTTAATTCTGACTTTGAAAATTTCGTACTCCATCCCCGGAATGCGATCGCCCGGAAGTTCCCCCGCTTGAAGTTGTACGATTACAGGCTGAATGTCGTTGCGAATGTTGCGATAGCGTTTGCCTAAAGTTCGCAAGTCTCGTTGAAATCGGGGGGTGAGTTCAATTTGGATCGGTTGTCGCTCAATTGTCATCGATGCCATCCCACAGTTGAGACAAGGGGAGAGTTTGTCCGGTAATTGCCTCATGGAAGCCTTGCTGAATCCCTTCGATGACAGTTTCAGTGGGGTCATCATCTGGATCGATGTCAGTGTCTTGACGAATTTCTTGTTGCAGTTCTTTGAAGCGTCCTTTATAGATATCTTCCCATTTATCGGACTGCAAGAATTTGATGAAAGCTAAGACTTCTTGTTGTTGGTCTGGCGATAAGACCTTCACATTTTCCAAAATGGCTTGTTCGACGGTCATAATTATTCCTTTTTTTTGATTGCTATTCTACAATCTAGTAACAACATTATATCAAACGGGTGGGTCAACAGCAATTTAAAGTTTGATAAATTACTAGGAAACTACTGCCAAATCTGTGTACTCTCGCATTCCAGGCTCGTGAAATGCCAATACAATATCTTCCTTGGGAACTCCTGCACGCACCAAATCCGTTGCAATCCCATCTTCTGTCCAGTCTTCCTCGATCCAGAATTTACCATCGCGAATCCGAACGTACACAGTGATACCGGTAATACGATCGCCCTTTTCCCAGCCAAGATTCATCCAGATGTAATGACCGTTTTGTTCGTCGGTAATCAAGAATGTCTCGATGTCTGGTTGAGGATGGCGGCACAATTCTACATACTCGGTCAAAATACGTTTGATTAATTGGGGATACTCGATTAGTTTATCCATTGTACAATTTCCTCTACTTATGCAGCAAAACTATTAACAAGTCTAACTGTAGGTCTGTATAACCGAGTTGGCGAGCGAAAAGAACTTTTAGGTAGCGTAGTAGATACTGGAAAATCATCAATATTTTTTGAGTAGGTATTGACAAAAAATAAAATATTCGGTAATATACGATAAGATAGGTGTTTGTCACGGAAATGTAAATCAATATGTAGTTAGCTTGCTGATTTGTTAGTGAGGGTCTGGCTGAAAAAAAAATTTGCGAAACAGAAGTTCATGGCTGTTGTTTTCCGCTAGAGAATTGCTAAAAGTTATCTCTAACAGTATGGTTATGGTGAAGCTCAGTATTTATTGGTATGCGTGTAGTTGCTGAACTGGTAAGCCAGTCCACCGGGTCATACACTACAAAAAGATTGGTGCTAGGTGAAGTCAGAATGAAATTAGGAGACATAACAGAGCCAATGTTAAAGCTTCTTGAAGATGCTGGAGAAGCAGAGGCTTTGCTTAATAAAGAGCCGAATACGCAATTTTTTCGGCGTGCATACATCCGCAGCATTTTTGCTTCTATAGAAGGAATAATTTGGGTGATTAAGCAAACTTGCCTTAAAGCAAGATCACGTAAGGGAGTTCTGCCAATGACTATTGCAGAATATGCGATGCTTGCCGATGAAAGTTATGGTCTAAAAGGTAATGGCGAAACATGTATTCAAACAAAATTTCTGAGGCTTCCCGATAATCTTCGTTTTACAGTGAAGGTTGTTAACCGTCTGTTTAGAATGCAGCTTGAACTTGGAATTGGAACAACTACATGGAAAAATTTTCAAACCGCTCTTGCAATTAGGCATAGAATTACTCATCCTAAGAATGCATCTGACATTGACATCTCAGATGATGAGATAGAAATTTGTAAGGAGGTTACTGGTTGGTTCAATGATATTGTGGCTAAATTTATTCAAAATTTAGGTAATACATCAACTTGAGAAACCGGGGGAGTCAGAAACCGGGTTTCTTCTCCAAATCCTGGTGAAAATGCCAAAATTATCGCAGAAACCCGGCTTCTTGGATTTACTAACTACCCCCAATCTATCTCGGCTCGATGTCATGGTGAGAAGTGGCCTTGCTGAGCTTGCTCTTCTCACCATCATCTGATCTATTTAATTGTCCAGGAATTGGGTCTCATCACCTTTAAACCAAAGCTTAACTACTTCAACTACCTCAAAGACAAAACCAAACGTCCTAGCTCCTATAGTTGCTTTACCTATCATAAAAGACACCTCCTTGCCGAACGATAGGATTTTTTTAATATTTCTTTTTGTAGGATTTTCTTCGATAGTTTCACAAATAGTTGGTGCAAACTTAAATATATACTTGCTAAGAAATAAAATAGTCAAATAGGTTATGAAGGTTATAGCTTCGGTTTCATGGAGTTGAACCATGTGAGACCCTCCGAATACTTGCTAATCCATAAGTGTACCATGAATCTGGCTGGGTGTCAACCCCCAACCTTAAAAAACGTCTCGATGCGAGGTGGCATATTGCGATCTGTGGGCGGGAGTCAGAAACCGGGTTTCTTCCTAAATCCTGGTGACGATGCCAAAATTATCGCAGAAACCCGGTTTCTTGGATTTACTAGCTGCCGCCAATCCGGGCGACATCGCGAGCGTTTTCTTCAAACGCAGCCGTCAGCGCATCATCACCGCTTAAACCCGATGCGATCGCCCTTTCAATAGCCTGCAACACCCGCTTGTAATCCCTCGGCATCACCTTCACAAACACCGGCACCATCTCATCCCACGCAGCCAGAACCTTCGATGCCTTCGCACTTCCAGTCAAATCAACGTGAGTTTGAAGCATCTGCCGCAAATCGCTAATTTCCTCAACATCCTCCAGTTTTTCCAAATCCACCATCGACATATTGCAGCGAGTAGCAAAATCCCCCGCCTCATCCAAAATGTAAGCAACACCGCCACTCATACCCGCTGCAAAATTGCGCCCGGTTTCGCCCAAAACTACAACTTTGCCGCCAGTCATGTACTCGCAACCGTGATCGCCCACACCTTCAACTACTGCGTTAACGCCGGAGTTACGCACCCCAAAACGTTCGCCCGCCATCCCTCGGATGAAAACCTCGCCGGATGTCGCGCCGTAAAGCACTACGTTACCGACAATCACGTTTTCCTCGGCGACAAAGGTGGAAGCGTGCGACGGATACAGGATAATCTTGCCGCCGCTGAGCCCTTTGCCCAAATAGTCGTTAGCTTCGCCTTCGAGCTCCAGGGTGACACCCTTGGGCACAAAAGCCCCAAAGCTTTGTCCAGCGCTGCCTTGGAAGTGCAGGTGCACCGTGTCATCCGGCAAACCTTCCCAGTTGCGTTTGGTGATTTCGTTGCCGAGAATTGTGCCGACAACGCGGTTGACATTGGTAATCGGCAGCTTGGCGTGGACTTTTTCACCGTTTTCGATCGCACCTTTGCACAAATCCAGCAGTACACTCATGTCCAGAGACTTTTCCAAACCGTGATCCTGCGCCATCTGACAATAGCGCCCGACATCCGCCCCAACTTCCGGCTGATAAAGGATTTTCGAGAAATCCAAACCCTTAGCCTTCCAGTGTTCCACAGCTTGCTGAGGTTCCAAAACATCAGTCCGCCCCACCATTTCATTCAGCGTGCGGAAGCCCAACTGCGCCATAATTTCCCGGACTTCCTGCGCGACGAAGGTCATAAAGTTTACCGTGTGCTCTGGGTCGCCGGTAAAGTTTTTCCGCAGCAGCGGGTCTTGGGTTGCAACACCCACCGGGCAAGTGTTCAGGTGACAAACGCGCATCATGATGCAGCCCAATGTCACCAGCGGCGCGGTTGCAAAACCGAATTCCTCAGCGCCAAGCAAAGCAGCAATTACTACATCGCGGCCAGTTTTCATTTGACCGTCTGTTTCCACGACAATCCGGCTGCGGAGATTGTTGAGTACCAAAGTTTGGTGAGTTTCCGCCAGTCCCAATTCCCAAGGTAATCCCGCGTGTTTGATCGAAGTCTGCGGCGAAGCGCCGGTACCGCCGTCGTAGCCGGAAATCAACACGACATCGGCGTGGGCTTTCGCAACCCCGGCCGCGATCGTCCCGACTCCAACTTCCGACACGAGTTTGACGCTAATCCGCGCTTCCCGGTTGGAATTTTTCAAGTCGTGAATCAATTCGGCCAAATCTTCGATCGAATAAATGTCGTGGTGAGGAGGAGGCGAAATCAAACCCACACCCGGAGTCGAGTTCCGCACCTTCGCAATCCACGGGTATACTTTTTTACCGGGCAACTGTCCGCCTTCACCGGGTTTCGCGCCTTGCGCCATCTTGATTTGCAGTTCCCGCGCTTGGGAAAGGTACAAGCTAGTAACGCCGAAACGGCCGGAAGCAACTTGTTTGATCGCGCTGTTTTTCGAGTCGCCGCGATCGTTCGTCCAAGTGTAGCGATCGGGATCTTCGCCACCTTCACCCGTGTTCGATTTGCCACCAATGCGGTTCATCGCCACAGCTAAAGATTCGTGGGCTTCCTTAGAAATCGAACCATAACTCATCGCCCCAGTTTTAAAGCGTTTGAGAATAGATTCGATCGGCTCAACTTCCTCAATGGGTATCGATTCCCGCTGTTTGAATTGCAACAAACCGCGCAAGGTAAAATGCTGCTGGTTTTGTTCGTTAACCAGCCCCGAATACTGTTTGAAAAGCGTATAACTGCCCTCGCGCACCGACTTTTGCAGCGCGTGAATTGTCTGCGGACTAAACAAATGCGCTTCGCCTTCTTTCCGCCACTGATATTCGCCGCCAACATCGAGAGTATGTCCGCTGGATGGGCGATCGGGGAATGCGTGAGTATGGCGCAAAATTGCTTCTTGGGCGATGACTTCGAGGTCTACGCCTTCAATCCGCGAGGCTGTCCAAGCAAAGTATTTATCGACTACGGATTTGTTTAAGCCGATCGCCTCAAAAATCTGCGCGCCGCGATAACTTTGAATTGTGGAAATCCCAATTTTTGAGGCAACTTTCGTCACGCCTTTAGTTGCGGCTTTGATGTAGTTTTTGCAAGCAGTTTTGTACTCGACATTTAGCAGCAATCCTTCGCGGATCGAATCGGCGATCGTCTCAAAGGCCAAATACGGATTAATCGCGCCGCAACCATATCCAATAAGTGTCGCAAAGTGATGCACTTCCCTCGGTTCGCCGGATTCGAGCACGAGTCCCGCCCGCGTGCGCGTACCTTTACGGATCAAGTGGTGGTGCAGGCCCGCAACTGCCAGCAGCGCCGGAATTGGGGCTTTGTCTGGACTGATACCCCGATCGCTCAAAATGAGGATATTCACCCCGGAGGCGATCGCGCTGTCTGCTGCTGCAAACACCTCTTCTAAGGCTTGTTCGAGACCTTTTACACCGCTTTTGGGGTCAAACAAAATCGGCACGGTGATGGATTTGAAATTGCCCTCATTTACGTGTTGGAGCTTAGCTAATTCTTCATTGCTGAGAATTGGCGTTTTCAGTTCAATCAAATGACAGCTTTCCGGTTCTGGTTTGAGCAAATTGCGTTCAGCGCCGATCGTAGTTTCGGCAGAAGTTACAATTTCTTCGCGGATAGAATCGATCGGCGGATTGGTAACTTGAGCAAACAACTGCTGGAAGTATTCATAAAGCAGTTTTGGGCGATTAGAAAGCACCGCCAGCGGCGTATCCGCACCCATCGCGCCGACAGCTTCCACGCCATCTTTCGCCATCGGTGCTAACAGCAACCGCAGTTCTTCAAAGGTGTACCCAAAGGCCATTTGCCGCTGCAACAATGTTTCGGGATGAGATTCTGCTACTGCCGGCGCATCTTTCAGTTTGGCGATTTCGACCATGTGCTGGTCGATCCACTGGCGGTACGGGTGTTCTGTGGCGATTTTGGTTTTAATTTCCTCGTCAGAGACGATGCGGCCTTCCTCGGTATTTACCAGGAACATCCGCCCCGGTTGCAAGCGACCTTTTGATACAATTCGTTCTGGGGCGATCGGCAAAACTCCAGCTTCCGATGCCATAATTACTAAGTCATCTTTGGTAACGCAGTAGCGGGAAGGGCGCAAACCGTTGCGATCGAGGACTGCCCCGATCGAAGTACCATCGGTAAATGCGATCGAAGCTGGGCCGTCCCAAGGTTCCATCAAGCAAGAATGGTATTCGTAGAAAGCTTTTTTCTCGTCACTCATGGACTCGTGGGCTGTCCAAGGTTCGGGAATCATCATCATGACGGCGTGCGGCAAAGAACGCCCGGCCAAAGTCAGCAATTCCAAAGCATTGTCAAAAATCGTCGAGTCGCTGCCTTCGATATTGATTAAATTGGGGATTTTCTTTAAGTCATCGCCGAATAGTTCCGACTCGAACAGCGATTGCCGCGCGTGCATCCAGTTAATGTTGCCGCGCATTGTGTTAATTTCGCCGTTGTGGGCGATGTAGCGGTAAGGGTGCGATCGTTCCCAACTCGGAAAAGTATTGGTGCTGAAGCGCGAGTGAACCAGGGCTAGAGCGCTTTCCATGTCTGGGTCGTGCAGTTCGGGATAGTAATCGCCGACTTGCACCGGCATTAACATACCCTTGTAGACGATCGTCCGGCAGGAGAGTGTGGAATTATACCAGTAGGGGTCTACTTCCGTCCTGCGGATGGCATTGTGAGCCCGTTTGCGGATGACGTACAGTTTCCGCTCGAAAGCCGCCTCGTCAATACCTGCGGCGCGCCGGAGGAACACTTGCTGCATGAAGGGTTCGCTAGATTTGGCGGTGTCGCCGAGGGACGAGTTGTCGGTGGGAACATCGCGCCAGCCGAGCACTTCCTGGCCTTCTTCTGCGGCGATTTCCTCAAAAATGCGTTTGCCGTTTTCGCGTTCAGTTCGATTTGGCGACGAGTAAATCGCGCCAACGCCGTACTCGCCGGCTTCGGGAAGTTCGATGTTTAGGGCCGCAGTTACTTTCTTGAGAAACTTGTGGGGTACCTGCATCAAAATCCCCGCCCCGTCTCCGGTGTTCGGTTCGCAGCCGCACGCGCCCCGGTGGTCGAGGTTCAAGAGGATTGTCAGTGCCTGCTCGACTATTTCGTGGGATTTGTTACCCTTCATGTGTACGATGAATCCGACTCCGCAAGCGTCGTGCTCGAACTGCGGATCGTACAAGCCTTGTTTTTGTGGCAGTCCGTTGCTGTTCATTTTGATGCTCCTGTCAAAGTGGCGAAAAGATGTTGATCTAGAGTAGAGGCTGGGATGCCGATCGATCTAGTATCATGTATTATATGTGGATCTACTCAATTGGGTAGACCCACCAAAAAATCCAAGCTTATTCGATCAAGCGTAAAAAAATAGTTAAAGCCGATAACTTAACTATGGAACCCGGAGGTTAAAGATTTATGCTTAAAGACTCTTCAATTATTAGCGTATCTCCTGAGATTATGGGCCCAAGCCCAGTATTTGCTTCTACGAGGGTTCCGGTACAAACACTTCTGGACTATCTAAAAGCCGGAGAATCCATTGATGATTTTTTGGATGGATTTCCAACTGTGACTAAAGAGCAAGTTATCGCCTTGCTGGAAGAGGCTGAAAGACAGTTTGTTGCTAATTAGATGATAAATTGATATTGGCATTTTTTTTTTACCGCAGAGAGCGCAGAGAGCGCAGAGGAAGAGAAGAGAGAGATGATTAATAATGATTGAGATTGTAAAAAATGACACTGAAAGAATTAGAAAAACAACTCTTAGCCTTGACTCCTAGTGAAAAAACTCAGGCAATACAGCTATTAGCTCAAAGTTTAAGCAATACCTGGCAAGGAATTGAAATAACTCCCGGCGTGTGTGGGGGCGATGCTAGAATTGCGAAGACTCGCATACCTATTTGGTCGATGGTAAATTATCGCCTTCTGGGTGCAAGTGATGTGCGAATTTTGCAAGACTTTCCTCATTTGAGTGCAGCAGATTTGGCAAATGCTTGGGCTTATGCTGAGGCACACCCAGAGGAAATTGAAGCAGCCATCGCTAGAAATGAGGAAGATTAACAAATGGTGCGTCTTTATGCAGATGAAAATTTTCCACTGGTAATCGTGGAATTACTGCGAATTTGTGGTCACGATGTTTTGACAGTGCAGGAAGCTGGAAATGGTGGACTGGGGATTCCTGATGAAGATGTGTTAGCTTTTGCTATTAACCACAATCGATCTGTTTTGACGCGCAATTGGGATGATTTTAGACACCTACACCGTTTGCAACCCGATCATAAAGGTATCATTATTTGCAAAGAAGATTTGAATATTGAGAGACAAGCTACACTGATTAATGAAGCTATTTCTACTGTGGAAAATCTCACAGGTAAATTGATTCGGGTAATTCGTCCGCCACAGTGAAAACAAGCTGATTGCTCAACAACTACCCCAGCAGATTATAATCGACCTTAGAGAAGTATTAGCATTAGCCACAAAAGTCGAGTCGCCATAATCTCCCGACAAATATACCGATTCCCTATGCAATTTTTCTCAACCGCTCAATCCTCGATCGCCCATCAACCCTATAATAACTTTATGGCGTTGTTAGTGCGAGTTTATCCTCAGCGCTTGGGTGACATTCTCCACCAGCATTTTGCCTTCTCATCCACGATGAACCTTTCTGAAAAATTGCAAAAAGTCGATCGACTCAAAGCCTGGTTGGATAGCTTTCGTCCGCTTTCTCCCACGCTGGTTGCAGAATTGAAAAAACTCTACGACGTTCGGTTCACTTATCACTCCAATGCGATTGAGGGAAACACCTTAACGCAACGCGAAACCGAATTAGTCCTAGAAACCGGCATCACTGTCGGTGGCAAAACTTTGCGAGAACACCTAGAAGTCATCGGACATCGAGATGCGATCGACTATATTGAAATGCTAACGCGATCGGACACGGAGATCGGTGAATGGGAGATTAAACAAATTCACAACTTAATTATAAGGGCGATCGCCCCGGAGGAAGCTGGACGCTATCGGCAGTTAGATGTCAAAGCCGCCGGTACCGAATACCTCTATCCGCCTCATTATTTGCTTTCGGGTTTGATGCCGGAATTTATCGAATGGCTCAACAGTGATAAAATCAAATCGTTACATCCGTTAGAGTATGCAGCCGAAGCACATCTTCGCTTTGTGTCGATTCATCCATTTCGGGATGGTAACGGACGGACGGGACGGCTATTGATGAATCTCCTGCTGTTGCGGGCTGGATATCCCATTGTGATTATCTCTAACCAGGTGCGTGCTGCCTACATCGATGCGATCGCAGAAGCACAGCAGCAGGGTTCTGGGATTGAGCCTCTCCTCGATCTTATTGTAGATGCGGCCCGATACTCGCTGATCGAAACCTTGCAAATCATCGCAACCGCCAGCGATAGCCAAAGTCAAGGGCTGCCTTTCTATCAAGAGATGCTAGCCGTTTTGCAACAGCAGTCTCAAAAGCTGGATTAGAATTCACCAAAAATCCGCTGCTATCAAAATTATTCATCTCTCTCTTCTCTTTCTCTGCGCCCTCTGCGGCCTCTGCGGTTAAATCATTCCGAAACCACCGTAAATCGTGCAAGATGTCCCATTAAATAAATAACCAGCCGCCACAGATAAAGATTTGATGTAGATTGGGGCGATCGAACCCATAACAGGTGACAACAGCTATGTTGGTTTTGCTATGGTTGTTAAGGCAGGTCGATCGGGCTGAGCACAACTCTTGCAAAACTCTACAGTCGGCTAACCAGTCCCCGCAGGTGGGCTTCGGTTTTAACTATAGATTAGTTAATCTCAAAAAACAACGTCGTTTACCAAAGGATTCAGCAAGCAATCCTCAAGGAGTGAAAATCATGGTTCAGATTCAAGAAATTTCTCAAGTATCTACCCTGCACGCACCTGCAGCACCCAACGGAATAGCCGCTACAGAATTGCGGCCTTGGGGCTCATTTACGACTCTAGAAGAAGGCCCAGGATATAAAATTAAGCGGATCGAAGTTAAGTCGGGACACCGCCTCAGCCTGCAAATGCACCACCACCGCAGCGAACACTGGATTGTGGTTTCAGGTACTGCAAAAGTTACTTGTGGCGAAACTGAACAAGTTCTGTTTACAAATCAGTCTACCTACGTTCCTCAGTGCATTTCTCACCGCCTGGAAAATCCGGGAGTTATCCCTCTGGTTTTAATTGAGGTGCAGAATGGCGAATATCTCGGAGAAGATGATATTGTACGCTTTCAAGACGATTATGCCCGTACTGAAAAGGCTAAGTAACTCAAGTTGCTAAAAATATAGGAGTATGGTGCGCGGCGCGGCGCACCCTACATTCTCCGCGTAAGGTACACGCCTAGGCACATTCTACCTTTTCAAAACTCAACATTACTTCCCAATTACCAATTACTCATAATGATTCATCTGAGCAAAACAGCAGCAACTGAAGTAACGCGCCTCAAGTCGAAGCATCCGAACCCCAATGCTTTATTTCGTCTGGGCGTGGAAGCGAGCGGCTGCTCCGGTTTGTCTTATACAATGGCATTTGACGATGCGCCAGCCCCAGAAGACGCTGTATGCGAGTCCGAGGGAGTTCAAGTGGCGATCGACCCCCAGCACTTAAAATATCTCAATGAGCTCACCTTGGATTATTCAGAAGACTTGATGGGCGGAGGTTTCCGATTTCACAATCCCAATGCCGCCCAAAGCTGTAGCTGCGGCAACTCCTTTTCTGCCAAGGAATAACCAACCTGTAGGGTGCGTCAATCGATTTTAGATTTTAGATTTTAGATTTTAGAGGCGACCCCACGGATAAATGCGGGGGCTTGAGGATTTGCGATTTGCGATTTTGGATTGATTCCACGGATAAATCACGTGGCGGGTACCATCAAGAAATTCTTGGTCAGTTGCAGATAATTCTTCAATTCTAAAATCTAAAATAGATTGACGCACCTGACACAATAAGCAATAACCAATATGATTTAGAGTGCGTCAGTTGCAGATAATTATAAAATCTAAAATCTAAAATCTAAAATCTAAAATCTAAAATCGTATGATGACACTCAAAGACTTAGAAAAAGTCCAAAAAACCTTCAAAGAAGCCGGTCAAGACTACCAAGTTGAACTAGAAAGCGGGAGGATTATCATTGTGGGCCCGTCAGACATTGTATCTAGCGAAATTGGCATTCGCTTGAGTGCCTTTCTCTTCGTTTGGGTGAATCCCCGCCGTTTGGGTCGAGTTTTTGACTCCGCAGGCGGCTTTATCTTACCTGATGCTAACCTTACAGCACCTGATGTTTCTTTTGTTCGAGCGGCACGTCTCAGGCAAAGTCCCCGTTATTTTGGAGAATTAGTCCCAGATTTAGTAGTAGAAATTAAATCACAGAGCGATCGCATTAAACCGCTAGAAAAAAAGATTCAGAATTTCCTAGAACTCGGAGCGCAAGTAGGAATTTTGATCGATCCAGATGAAGAAACTGTAACAGTTTATCGTCAGGAAGGTGAACCGATTGTGTTGGGAAATGAAGATATTTTGACAGTCCCCGAACTTTTCCCTGGTTGGGAATTGCCAATTGCTGAACTGTGGCCACCAATTTTTACAGAAGCAGAAACTCAAACTGAAGCCTAATAAAGTTTATGCAGATTTTACATAGCCAGAAATGCGAAAAACCTCTCTTCTCTTCCTCTGTGTCCTCTGCGCTCTCTGCGGTTAAATAATTCCTATGCAACCGTAAACGATATGAGTACAATGGAAAAGCTTTCAATCAAGCTGGCGTACCGAGAATAATCCACTGCATTAACTGCTCCCACTCTGGAGATTGAGCTAACAAATCTGCATCGAATTCATTTCCCGCATCCTGCGAAAACTCGGCGAAAGCTTCCGCCCAATTAATTACCGTTTCCACAGGCAAATAAGGCGTATAATTCCAAGAACGCTGCAAAAACTCTACCATCTCAACAGAATGACCGGTGCGGTACAAATACCAAGCAATCCAAACTAAGGTACTGTACTTGATTTGCTTTTCCAACAAACGTATTTTATCCGGCAATTCGGGGCGGGCAAAAAAATTGTCCATGACTGCGGCGAGGGATTTAGCCTGCGGTAAACCTTTGTACATAGCGCTTTGTTCGTGCTGGCGGTAGCAAACAGTTACTTGCTGCAACCACTCTGCTTCGCATCCCATTAAGGCTAAACGCAGCACTAAATCTGTATCTTCCGCCGGTGGAAATCGAGGATCAAATCCGCCGGCGCGCTCTAACCACTGACGGCGAAATACCATCGCGCTGGGTAATACAGGTTTCCACCGCAGCCACATTTCTAAGTCTAATTTAGGGACATTTTGCCAGGGTTTGACATCTTTTAGCGGTTCGCCTATACTATTAACTAGACGCCAGCCGCTGTGAACTATTCCTAGATTTGGTCGCGCTGCAAATACAGCCATTTGTGCTGCTAATTTGTCAGGAAAAAAGTAGTCGTCCGCATCGAGAAAGGCGATAAATTCTCCTCGCGCTAGCTCGATGCCGTGATTTCTGGCAATCGAAACTCCTTGATTTTGTTGGTAAATGTAGCGAATTCGATCGCCATATTTCTCTAAAACTAATCTAGTGTCATCTTTGGAACCGTCGTCTATGACAATAATTTCCCAGTTAGTATAGGTTTGGTGCAGAACGCTATCTACGGCTTGGCCGACGTAAGCTGCACAGTTGTAAGCCGGAATTACTACGCTCACCTGCGGGGTGCGATGGATCGTAACATTACTCATAATTAATTATCTTAAATTCGATTGCGTCTTTATTTTACAATGAGTGTAGGGTGCGTCAGGAACTGACGCACCCAGCAAGGGGTTATTGTGTTCATTAATTTTGGTTCAAGAATTTGCCAAGGTAAGTTGGTGCGAGTTCAGTAAATCATGGGGGCGAATAGCTGAATGGTAGCGATCGCCTTTTACCTTCAAATACTTGTCAACTATTTGCAAAACCTGTTCGGGATTGGCTGGCTTCCTCAAAAAATCGGAAGCACCTGTCAATTTCGCTCGCGTGCGGTCAATTATACTGTCTTGACTGGTCAAAAACACGATCGGAGTTTCCCGAAAAGCAGGTGTCTTTCGCAAAAAATTGCACAAAGCAAAGCCACTTGTCTTCGGCATCACCACGTCCATAAAAATTAAAGCAGGCTTTTGTTTGGCGAGGAGGCCCACTCCCTGCATGGGATCTTGAATTTTTAGGACTCGATACCCTTCCGGCAATAAAATTTGCTCTAAAAATTCGCATACTGTCGGACTGTCATCGATACAGGCAATCAAAGGGCGACCCGGCCCTGCGATCGCCGCCGCCAGGCGCCACTGTTCTATAGGCGACGGCAAGTCTGGTACTGTTCGGAAATTTACTAAACCCTGCTTGATGTAATTAACTAAAGCGCGAGTTGCCACTGTCACGCACTGCTTTTTCTTAAATGCAATATCCCAAAGAGTATTCTCGCCGTTGAATACGTTACCCAAAGCGATCAAAGAATTAGAACTAAATCGATTTTGCTGCAACTGGGCCGACGGTTTTAAAAGCGGTGCTTGTTCTGGATCTACAAGCCACAAACCCATTGCTTTCCACTTTTGCCAAATTTCTTCTGTACAACACAGAATTTTTTCTACTTCTGTTAAAGACAGCAGCAAAGAAGAGGTAATGGTAGAAAAATATTTCTGGGAGGGACGCCACTCCCGGCGCAAACCCGATTGACCGATCAGAGCAAATAACACTTCCGAAAGGCTGGTGTGGACGATCGCCCTAGCTTGTTCCAGACTCATTTCGCTGGCTGCTATCCCTCGCTGAAGCAGTTGATATTCCCACAGTTCTCCAGCATTGAGGTCTCTGAGATCCACTTGAAAGTTTCGACAGTGTTGCCCGATCGCCCTGTACCAGCGTCTCGCTCTGTGCGATCCTCCCGTGGCATACACCAAACTACCCTGAAAAAAGTAAAGTTGCCACTGTTGTTCCCCTTGCTCTAACACCAGTTTCCCCGTTGCTTGTTTCTGGCTGAGTACAGCCAGAGTATGGGACAACATTTTGTATCCGATTGCGGTAGCAGACATATCAACTCGCATCCCCTGTACTCTGTTTGTACCATTATATAGCTGCTGAGTTTTGAAAGATAACAGTAATTTTACTGAATTTGGGTTAAAAAACACCACTAATTGTGAGAATTTAACCCTCTTAGGGACTGATTCCCCCCAGGAGTTTTAGCCATGAGGATGTAACGGCTATTTGCCCTATTAACTAATCACTAAAATCGGGATTCTAACTAATAACTAATTGCCTTCGCTATCTGCAGGAGGTACTGGATCGTAACCCCCTGGATGAAAAGGATGACAGCGCAAAATCCGCTTAACTGCCATTGAGCTGCCGCGGGCCGCCCCAAATCTTTCTATTGCTTCGATCGCGTATTGCGAACAAGTGGGCTGAAATCTACAGGCGTTAGGCAGGTAAGGAGAAATTCCCATTTTGTAGCCTCGGATTAATCCGATCAGCAATATTTTCACAATTTTTACCTCAGCGATTGATTAGATTAATAGGCCAATCTCGTCCGGTACCGCTGTAAGCTAGGTGCATCGAGAGCATTCCCAGCGGTTAGAGTTCCGCCAACTTTTCCCGTACCAATTATACCTTTTTTCATTATTATTTTAGATACTTAAAGCACAATTTGAGGAGATAATATGGTACTTGTCTCTGAGTTGGCTACTTGACCGATACCTAAAAAATTACCGTCTCGATCGTACACCTGCAAGGGATAGGGATGTTCGGGTATTGGGTTGCTACTTTCCTCCTCCGATCCGATCGACGTTTCGGGAATCGGGAGGCGCTGTCCTTGAAACCAGCGTTTGGTATATTCAGGGGAAAGGACGATCGCACCTAAATGTCCCAAAACCGCCGATGGCAAAATCGGGCAAAATTTATTCTCCTGCAATTGCAGTTCTAATTCTTCAAAACTGAGACTTTGGTCGATCGAAAAACCGCTACTTTCGGTGCGAGTCAAACAAGCCAAAGTACCGCCTGTATTCAACAGTGCACCCAAATCCCGCGCGATCGCCCGAATGTAAGTACCCGCCCCGCAGGCGATCGACAAATCCAATTCAGGAAAATCCCCCGGCCGCCAATCCAAGATTTCCAGCCGAAAAACCTCGACCTTCCTAGCAGCAACTTCCACAGTTTCGCCTTTTCTAGCTAACTCATAAAGGCGTTTTCCTCCCACCTGAACCGCACTAAAACTCGGTGGAAATTGCTCGATTTTTCCTATAAATTTTGGCAGTGCCGCTTGCACTTTTTCCAAACTCAACTCTGGCACCGGTCGAGAATGGATAATTTCTCCTTCTAAATCGTCAGTAGCAGTAGTTAAGCCAAATCGAATCGTGCCTCGGTAAGCTTTATTGTGTTGGAGATATTGCAGCAGTCTGGTTGCTTTGCCCAGGGCGATCGGCAAAACGCCAGTCACAGCAGGATCGAGGGTTCCTCCGTGTCCGACTCGCTTGAGTTTCAATAGTCGGCGCACTCGCCCCACGCAGTCGTGAGATGTCATGCCCGCAGGTTTGTTGAGATTGAGAAAACCGTCAGTAGTCATTAGGAAGTTCGGCAACGGATTTTGTAACGGATGTAACGGATATAACGGATGTCAGGAAGAGGGAAGATGGAAGATGAAAAGTTTTGAGTTTGCTTTTTTTCGCATCGCGAAAGCTAACGTTACTTGCAACGCAAAAGCGGTTTTTAGTTAACAAGTTAAACATTGAAAACTTAAAACTACAAAGTACCCGCCAGCCCAATTATCAATTCTCAATTCCCCATTCCCAATTAAAGAATAAAGTCGGCCTGACTGATAGAAGTGCGGGCAACTCCGAATAAAGTAGCCAGAGTTTCCTTGGTGCTTGTAAGCTGAATAATTGTACTGGGCGAAGTTCCTGCCCCAGCGGAAATGGTGATTTCGCCAAAGGTGAGGCCGGCAGTCAAGCGAATTTGATCGATACCATCAGTAAAGTCTGTAATCACATCACCATCTGCCAAACGCCCGATCGCAAAAGTATCGTTTCCGGCGCCGCCAGTTAAAGTATCTTGGCCGCGATCGCCCGATAAACAGTCATTGCCGATGCCACCAAACAGCGAGTCATCGCCGGCACCCCCAAAAAGCGAGTCATCGCCCGCGCCTCCCAACAAAGTATCGGTGTCTTGGTTGCCAAACAGCAAATCATTGCCAACGTCGCCCTGCATTGAGTCAGAACCTTTGCCGCCGTAGAAAGTATCGTCGCCGGCGCCGCCCAAAACGCTGTCGCGGCCCGCACCGCCGAACAGCAAATCATCGCCAACGTCCCCCAGCAGTGAGTCATCGCCGTCGCCGCCGTAGAGGGAATCGTCTCCGCCTAAGCCGAAAATGCTGTCAGGGCCACCCAAACCAAATATCAAGTTAGCGCCCGCACTACCTCTGAGGGAGTCGGGGCCGCTGGTGCCGCGAGTGCCACCAGCGGCCCCTCCGGGACGGGTACCGCCGCCGGTGGGGGTTGGGGTTGTGACGGGAATTGGTACAAGTGGCACTGCTGATGGCATGATTCTGAAGATGGGTAGAAATTTGCAATTCTAACTTAACTTAAAACCGGAAGTTATAAGCTCGCCAACCGCCGAGATGAGAAATATCGATCGCATCCGCCACAGCATAAGGTTCGCACAAAAAGCCCTGCACCGTCGAGCCGTCCTCCAACACCAGCGTACCAATTCCCAGCGGCGGGGGAATTTTAGCGACAAATCCGCCGAAAGCCGCGATCGACAACTCCCAAACTTCCACCTCGATCGCGCTACCGCCCTCTATCTGACGCACCAATCCCGGCTTGCCCAGAGCAGTACCCGTCAAAGCGTACAGCTTGTAAATCGGGCTGGTACGGCAGGCGCGAACCAAAATGCCTCCGAGCTCGATTAGTTGATAATTCAGCGGCTCACCGCTCAAATGAGCGCCAACCACGGCTATTTTGACTCGTTCTTCTGAGTCAGATTTGGCTGCGATAGCGGGTTCCGGGACGGTTGGCAGCGGTAGGCCGGTTGCGCCCATAGTTCCCCCCAAGCTAGCGTGGAAAGCAGATCCCAGGCTGCAGAGCGATAGATCGTGCCACGCAGGAGCCATCAGTGTCAATCCTGCGGGCAATCCGCTGCTTTGAAACCCGCTGGGAACTGCGATCGCGCACAAATCGAGCAAGTTCGCAAAGTTCGTGTAGCGGCCGAGATTGGTGTTGAGGGCGATCGGCTCGGCTGCAACTTCTGCGACAGTATAAATCGTACCTGTTGTGGGAACCGCCAACACATCCATTGACTGCCACTGAATTTCTGCCTGTTGGCGGAGTTCTGCCAACCGGTACGACGCGCGGTAGGCAGAGACGGCATCGTAGCGTTTGCCGCCCCTGATAATTTCGTAGACGATCGGATCGATCGCATCTGGGTGCGCGTCGAGGAAATCGCCGATCGCGGCCAACCTTTCTGCTACCCAAGGCCCGCCGTAGAGGAGTTCGGCAGCATCCGCAAAGGGTTTGAAGTCAATAGGTGCGATCGTGCAGCCCAATGATTGCAAGCGCGCGATCGCCTCCCGGTAGCGGTGTTCAGCTTCTGCATTTCCGAAAAATTCGAGTTCGCCCTCTCCGGGAATTCCCACCCGCAAGCGGGATAAATCTGGCAAAACTTTCGTTTCAGGGCGGCGAGAAAACGCATCCTCAGCGTCAAAACCGCTGGCTGCTTGCAGCACGGAAGCCGCATCCGCGCAGGTGAGAGCGAACACAGAAACGCAATCGAGCGATCGCACTGCCGGTAACAGGCCGCGAGTGCCGATCGAGCCGCAACTTGGCTTCAGCCCGACAATGTTGGTAAAAGCAGCGGGAACCCGCCCTGAGCCTGCGGTATCGGTACCCAGAGCAAAACTCACCAATCCGGCGGAGACTGCTGCTGCGGAACCGGAACTCGATCCGCCAGGGATGTAGCGCGAATCGAAGGGATTGCGACAAACTCCATAGGGAGTGCGGGTTCCGACTAATCCTGTGGCAAATTGATCCATGTTTGTTTTGCCGATCGCGATCGCACCTGCCGCGCACAGGCGCTCTACGACTGCGGACGATCGCGCTGGAGTGCGAGCAAACTGCGGACATCCCGCTGTAGTGGGAACGCCCGCCCAATCGAGATTATCTTTGAGCGCAAAAGGTATTCCGTAGAGTGGCAATTTTTGCGGGTCTAGGTTTTCCAAGGCTTTGGCGCGTTCGAGGGTTTCCGCCTGCGGTGCTAAATAAATCCATACTGCCGGATCTGCATAGCGTTCGATTCGATCGTACACGCTGGCGATCGCATCTGCAGGCGCGATCGAGCCGGTGCGGTAGCGATCGAGCAGCGAATGAATGTCGAGACTGTTGCTGTAGTTAAATTTTTCCATAGTGCACGGTCAGTCGATTTTAGATTTTAGATTTTAGATTTTAGATTGAAGATTTGACTTCATATCATTTCTGGTTATATGAGGATGATTTAACCGCAGAGAACGCAGAGAACGCAGAGGGAGATCGGAGAGAGATGAATAATTCCAATGCTAACGGATTTGACTTCACAGGCTGTGTTAGGCGATCGTTATTACAAATAGGATGTTAGTTTACCGCATTGTCGATCGTACTCGCATCCAGTCTAGGACTCGAAGTATTTCTCAAGAAATCTTCAACCATGACCTTGCTGGTTTCGTCTTTTTGTGCAGATAAACTTCGCGATCGACAATCGCCCCATCTCATTGCCCGGTTTAATCTTCCAAAAATTTTAATTTTACTTCGAGAAAAACGGTTTTTTGTAACATTTTACACATTTTTGCATCAAGTTTGCTGTTAGGGTTTGAAACGTAGCAATCTAGTAAGATTGCACGCTACAGTATGCTTATCTTTAAAAAAAGTAAGTGAATTGCAGCAATCAACAGTCTAGGATAAATCCCTGAGTCCGCCAGGGAATGAATTCCCTGTCTAATAGTTAAAGTCCTCTGAAGAGGACTAATGAGTTTAAAATTTTTATTAGTCCTCTTCAGAGGACTTTAGCTTTGAGACAGGGGTTGAAACCCCTGTCGGACTAGGGGTTTAACGTGGAAAGTTGAAATCAATTGGCTTTTGGAGTGTCCCTACAAGGGCTAGGTACCTTACCTGAAAAGTGCTGTATACAGACCAAAACCGAAAAAATTTAACCGCTTCTAGGGTTCCGATTTGAATCAGTTTCTAACTCAGCTTAGAAACTTCAAGTGCTGGTCCGAGAGAAGCAGACTGGTCATCCCAATATTTTATTAATTTGAGGGAAACACTAGCCAGTTACACGGCGGGATAAAAGCCCGGGAGAAACGCGATCGGTCAGCAAGACTCGGTTCGTTAGCTCTCGGGCTTTATCCTTGTATATCAGGGGGGTTTGCGGAAGCTAAGGAAGCCAAAGAAGGTGCAAAAGCTCGATCGACATATTCACCTCTCACCAGCAACCAGAATATCCTATGAATATCCGATATTGCTCCCCAAAAATAACGCGATCGCCCTTGTCCTACTGCGCCATATTTTTCATCAGCTTGTTTTTCGCTGTCGGCTGCGTCAACCCAGCAATTTATATCAAAACCACGACTGAAAGCGAAGCAGCTTCTTCAGTAAGTGCTAACGCAGTTCGCCTCGGATTCAGCGCGTGGCCCGGCTGGTTTCCGTGGCAAATTGCCAAAGAACAAAAGATATTTGAAGCCAACAATGTTCCTGTAGACTTAAAATGGTTTGACGGCTACCTAGAATCGATCAGCACCCTCACAGCAGGACAGATAGATGCTAACAGCCAAACCCTCGGCGATACAGTAAACTCTATATCAGGCGGTGCCGACCAAGTAATTGTTTTAGTCAACGACAACTCGACGGGAAATGACAAAGTGATTGTCGCTGAAGGCATCAATTCCGTTGCGGATTTAAAAGGTAAAAAAGTTGCGGCAGAGGAAGGTACAGTCGATCACTTTCTATTGCTGTTAGGGCTGAGACAAGCAGGTTTATCAGTGCAAGATATTCAATTTGTACCGCTGGAAACCGGCAAAGCTGCGGCGGCTTTCGTCGGAGGACAAGTCGATGCGGTGGCAGTATTTGCGCCGTTTACCACCCAGGCATTAAAACGATCGAACAGCAAAGAACTGTTTAGTTCAAAAGATTTTCCGGGGGCGATTTCCGACCACTTGGTATTCACGCGAAAGTTTATTGGCGAACACCCCGATCGAGTGCAAGCCCTGGTCAATTCATGGTTTGCAACATTGGAATACATGAAATCAAATAAAGAAAAATCTTACGAGATTCTAGCCAACCGCGCCGGAGTTAGCGTTGAGGAATACAAAGAATATGAAAACGGCACTCAGATATTTACGATCGAGGAAAACTTGAAAGCCTTTCAACCGGGAAATGACATGACATCATTGCAGTTTGCGGCGGCCGAAATGACTAAATTTCTTGTAGATGTAAATTTAGCAAAAACCCAACCAGATATCAGCACATTATTTGACGATCGCTTTATCAAAGCTTATGCAGAAGGTAAAAGCTAGGAGGCAGAATTTACGATTTTGCAGACACAAAAAACTTTCAACAAAATTCTTTTTTTAAATACCAAAAAGCTACTAAAATTACTCGCTCAACCATTCTGCAATTAAATCATGCCACCAAATCCCGAACCGCGATCGATCCAATCCCACCTCAAGCAAAAAAGCCTAAATCCCACCGTTTTCTGGCGGATTGCGGAAGAGATACCACAACCCCTCAATATTGGGTTAACGGTAACATCGATCGCACTGCCGCTGCTGCTGTGGTGGCTAGTAACAACCTTCGCCAACGTAGACCCCAAATTTTTGCCTTCCCCCGGCAAAGTTTTAGAGGCATTTGGTAGGCTGTGGAACACTCGCGAACTTTTGAAAGACACAGTAGCGAGTTTGTGGCGGGTGGGAGTGGGCTTTCTGTTCGCCTTGGTTTTTTCCATACCAATTGGCGTGCTGATGGGCAGTTTTCCCAGTATTCGCGCCTTGCTGGAACCCATGTTCGGCTTGATGCGATATATGCCCGCACCAGCGTTCATTCCCCTGCTAATTCTCTACTTGGGAATCGGCGAAGAACCCAAAATAATGCTGATATTTATCGGCGTCTTTTTCTTCAATTCGCTGATGGTGATGGATACAGTCAAGTTTGTTCCCAAAGACTTGATCGAATCTACTTATATGTTGGGCGGAAATCGCTGGGAAATCCTAACTCAAGTTATTTTTCCCCACGTTTTGCCGGGAATTCTTGATGCTAGCCGCATCAACCTAGCTGCGGCTTGGCAATTGGTAATCGTCTCCGAATTGATTGCGGCAACCGAAGGCTTAGGCCGCCGGATCAGCGTCGCCGGTCGATTTCTCCGAACCGATGAAATTTTTGTGGGGCTGATTGTCATTGGGGCGATCGGACTGACTTTTGACTTGCTTTTTCAATATCTGCTGCGGGTTTCTTGTAAATGGTCAAGTCAGAAACAGTAAGCAGATGTTAAAAGGCAGAATGGTGTCATTTTTTTACTTACAATACAGAGGATAAACTCATGTTTCTACAAATCAACAACCTCCACAAAAACTTTGAAACGAAAAACGGTAAATTAGTTGTCCTCAAGGACATCAACATGAGCATCAAGCAAGGCGAATTTATCTGCGCGGTAGGCGCATCCGGTTCGGGCAAATCTACTCTTTTGAGGCAGATTGCGGGATTGGACAAGCCGACAACAGGGGAAGTGAAAATTGATGGGAAAGAAGTTGTTTCGCCTGGGCCCGATCGAGGTATGGTATTTCAGCATTACACTCTTTATCCTTGGATGAACGTGCAGGAAAATGCCGAGTTTGGCCTCAAACTTCAAGGCGTTTCCAAGAAAAAGCGACGCGAACAAGCGAGCTATTATTTGAATGTGGTAGGATTGACGCAGTTTGCTTCGTCGCTACCGAAGGAATTGTCGGGCGGGATGAAACAGCGGGTGGCGATCGCCCGCGCCCTCGCTTCTGAACCTAAAGTGTTATTAATGGATGAACCTTTCGGCGCCTTGGATATCCACACTAAAGAATCGATGCACGAATTTATGCTGGATTTGTGGCGCCGCACTCAGATTACAATCTTTATGATTACCCACGATGTCGAAGAAGCGGTGTTTCTTTCCAATCGGATTTATGCTTTGGGTGCTCGTCCCGGTACAGTGAGAAAGGAAATGTCGATTAATTTGCCCGATCGCACTCCCAGCATTAAACGCCACGCCAAATTCCACGATTACCGCGACGAACTCATGGATTTGATGCGGAAACACGGACAGGAAGCAGTTGCAATGGCTGCTTAAATAGAAATAGGTTTGTAGTTGCACTTTTACTCTTTGTGGAACAGGCATCTTGCCTGTTCGGGCGGGCTAGAAGCCCAACCCCTACTCCCCACAAAAAAATTCAATTTTATTGTGGAACAGGCATCTTGCCTGTTCGGGCGGGCAGGATGCCCACCCCACAAAGACTAAATTTTCTTGTGGAACAGGCATCTTGCCTGTTATTGAGAATGGTGCAAAATATCAGTGTAGATAAATATTACTTTGGGAGAGGGTGAGTTTTGCCACTACAAAATACTATTGTTTTGTTTCCCTCACCCCCCCCAAATACATCAAGAGGAACTTATGGTGCAACTATCATCGATCGACACAAACTCACAAATTGATTCTGACCTCGTATTAATGCAAGAAACCGTACCGGGCGGCGCGTACTGGTCGGGAGTCATCAAGCGGGGAAACACCCTGCGAATCACCGATTTAGAAGGCTCTCGCGGCGTTTCCATGCTGTGCTACAACGCCGACAATGCGATCGAACGTTTCAACGCAGCAGACACCGCCAAAATTCAATTCAACGCCTTTCTCAAACAAGGCATGGTGCTTTACACAGACATGGGGCGCATCCTATTTTCTATCACCCAAGACACCTCCGGCTGTCACGATTTGCTAGGAGGATGCAGCAACGCCATTAGCAATGCCAAAAAATACGGCGAAGGAGACTGGAAAAACTCCCGCGACAACTTCCTCAAAGCCCTAACTCGGTGGGGATTGAGCAAAAAAGATATCATGCCCAACCTCAACTTATTTACTCGCATTGTCGTCAAACCAGACGGCACAATGGAGTTTCGCGAAGGCTGCGAGAAACCGGGTAGTTTTATCGATTTGCGAGCCGAAATGAACGTATTGACAATTATCTCTAACTGTCCCCACATCCTGCATCCGGGTTCAATTTACGATCCAAAACCCATCCAAATTCAGATTGTGAAATCCCCCGCACCCGCACCAGACGACTTGTGCCGCACCGCCAACCCGGAAGCAGTGCGCGGCTTCATCAACACCGATGCTTTGTTCGTACAATAGACTCGATTCCAGCACTCAATCTTGTCCGCACCAATTGGCGGTAAAAAATTCTGCTATTCCATCACAAAAAGTGAACCATGACTGCAACTACCCAACAACTTCTCGATCCAAAAAATGCAATTTATAACGAAGTTTTACCCGCCAGACATCCCTGGTCTCGTGTCATCAAAAAAGGACAGATTCTTCGGATTGTAGATTTAGGCGGAAATCAAGCAGTAGATTTTTTAGTTTACAATGCCGATGACCCTTCCGAACGCTACAGCGCCCCCGATACGATCGTCAATCAAGGCAACATCTTTGTCACTACAAACAGCCAACTCATTTCCAACGAAGGGCGAGCCATGATGACCATAATTGCTGACTCCTGCGGGCGGCACGATACCTCCGGCGGCGCCTGTAGCTGCGAGAGCAATTCGGTGCGGTTTGGACTAGATAAAAAATACCAGCACGCCTGTGTTGAAAATTTCCTCGCCGCAATTCTTCCCTACGGTTTGGGTAAGCGAGATTTAGTCAGCAATATCAACTTCTTTATGAATGTTCCGGTTAGCGAAGATGGCACGCTTGAAATTGTTGACGGCATCTCTGATCCGGGAAGTACAGTTGATTTGCGAGCTGAAATGAACGCGCTGGTTGCTATTTCTAACTGCCCGCAAATGAACAATCCTTGCAATGCTTACAATCCTACGCCGATTCAGTTGATTGTTTGGGATGCGGTGTAGGTTGTAGCTGCATACCCGCCAGAAACCGCCAGGGGTTTAAACCCCTGGCTAATAGCTAAAGTCCTCTAAAGAGGACTGAAGAATCGATTGCCCATTAGCAATTATCAATTATCAATTAGCACTTATCAATTCCCAATTCTCTAAATGTTTAACAAAGTTTTGATTGCAAATCGCGGTGAAATTGCCTGCCGAATTATCCGCACCCTCGATCGCCTCGGAATTGCTTCGGTAGCAGTATATTCTGAAGCCGACGCCCATGCCAAGCACGTTTTCGCCGCCAGCGAAGCCGTTTGTATCGGTGCAGCCGCCGCAGCCGAGAGTTATTTGCGGTTCGATCGCATTCTCGAAGTTGCGCGCCAAACTAAAGCTCAAGCTATCCATCCGGGTTACGGCTTTTTAAGCGAAAATGCTGAATTTGCCGAAGCTTGTGCAAGCGAAAATATTGCATTTATCGGCCCGACTCCGAGTCAGTTGCGCTGCTTTGGATTGAAGCACACCGCGCGGGAAATAGCTGCTGCAAATCAAGTGCCGCTAACTCCCGGAAGCGAACTTTTAGCCAGTTTGGAGGATGCCCAAAAAGCGGCTGGGGCGATCGGCTATCCGGTGATGCTCAAAAGTACCGCAGGCGGCGGCGGCATTGGTTTGCAGGCTTGTTTTGGCGATCGAGATTTGGCAGAAGCCTTTGAAAAAGTACAGCGTTTGAGTCAAAGCAATTTTAAACAAAGCGGCGTTTTTTTAGAGAAATACATTCAAACAGCCAGGCACATAGAAGTCCAAATTTTTGGAGATGGCAAAGGAAATGTCATAGCCTTGGGCGAGCGAGATTGTTCGGTGCAGCGGCGCAATCAAAAAGTAATTGAAGAAACCCCCGCCCCTGCTATTAGCGACGAACAGCGAAATCAGTTGTACAGTGCAGCCGTGCGGTTGGGAAAAGCGGTAAATTACCAGTCAGCCGGTACTGTTGAATTTGTCTTTGATGTCGATGCGAAACAGTTTTATTTTTTGGAAGTCAACACGCGCCTGCAAGTTGAACATGGCGTTACTGAAGCTGTCAACAACATCGACCTCGTTGAGTGGATGGTAAAACAGGCTTCTGGAGATTTGTTCCCCCTGGAAGAGTACCGCTATCAACCGCAGGGACACTCAATTGAGGTGCGAATTTATGCGGAAGATGCCGGCAAGAATTTTCAGCCGAGTTCCGGGTTGCTGAATCAAGTTGCGTTTCCCGAAAACGTCCGCTGCGACAGTTGGATAGAAACCGGCACTGAGGTAACTCCTTTTTACGATCCGCTGCTAGCCAAAGTAATCGTTTGCGCGGATAATCGAACCCAGGCGATCGCTCAACTAAAAGCTGCTTTAGATGCCAGTGAAATAGCGGGAATTGAAACTAATTTAGATTACCTGCGCCAGATTTTGGACGATGCCCGATTCAGCCGGGGCGAACTGAGCACGCGCTTTTTAAACTCTTTTGAATACGCACCTTTAACGATCGATGTATTGGATGGGGGAACCTACAGCAGCATTCAAGATTATCCGGGGCGGATTGGCTATTGGGATGTTGGCGTGCCGCCTTCTGGGCCGATGGATCATCTGGCATTTCGATCGGCAAATCGTTTAGTAGGAAATCCCGAATCGACAGCAGGATTGGAATTCACAGCGACAGGCCCAACTCTGCGCTTTAATGCCGATACAGTTATTAGTTTAACTGGTGCAACTATGAAGGGAACGCTAAACGGCGAATCGGTGCCGTTTTGGACAGCAATTCCCGTAAAAGCTGGCAGCATTCTCAAGTTAAAAGCCATTCAAGGCGGCGGCTACCGCACTTATTTAGCAGTAAAACACGGCTTTAATGTCCCCGATTATTTGGGCAGCAAATCAACTTTTGTACTGGGCAAATTTGGCGGACACGCGGGCCGCACGCTGCGTCCGGGAGATGTATTGAAACTCAACCAAACTGCAACTCTGGAAGCGGAAATATCTTTGCCTCCAGAACTAATTCCCACCTACAGCAATAATTGGGAAATCGGCGTTTTGTACGGCCCTCACGGCGCGCCGGATTTCTTTACTGAGTCAGACATCGAAATGTTTTTCTCTACAGAATGGCAGGTGCATTACAACTCGACGCGGACGGGCATTCGGCTGATCGGCCCGAAGCCGACTTGGGCGCGTCAAGACGGCGGGGAAGCGGGTTTGCACCCGTCTAACATTCACGATAATGCTTACGCGATCGGCACGATCGATTTTACGGGCGATATGCCTGTAATTCTCGGTCTTGACGGCCCGAGTTTGGGAGGTTTTGTCTGTCCTGCTACTATTGTGCAGTCGGAATTGTGGAAAATCGGGCAACTGAAACCGGGGGACAGCATTCGCTTTCACTGTTTGAGTTTTGCTGAAGCTTTGCAGCGGGAAGTAGCACAAGATAGGCAAATTGCTACTTTTTGCTTGCCTGTTTTTGGGGAAAATGCGGAGGAATTGCCCGCAGTTCCCGCCTCTCCAATTTTGCACGAAATTCCCGAATCTCCGGGACAGGTTGCTGTTACTTACCGTCAAGCTGGGGATAAATATATCTTAGTTGAATACGGCCCGTTGGTGCTGGATTTAAATTTGCGTTTTCGGGCGCACGCATTGATGGAACAGTTGAAAGCAAATCCGTTGCCTGGTGTTATCGAATTAGTGCCGGGAATGCGATCGCTCCAAATTCACTTTGAGGGCCGCCAGATTTCGCAACAGCAGCTAATGCAGGCGCTGATTGCGGCGGAGGCGGAACTTCCGGCGATCGAGGATTTGGAAGTGCCGGCGCGAATTGTACACTTGCCTTTATCTTGGGAAGATGAATCGACGCTGTTGGCAATTGAAAAATATATGCAGTCTGTGCGATCGGATGCACCTTGGTGTCCCAGCAATATTGAGTTTATTCGCCGCATAAACGGGCTTGACAGCATCGAACAAGTCAGAGAAATTGTATTTAATGCTAGCTATTTAGTGATGGGTTTGGGAGACGTTTATTTAGGCGCGCCCGTCGCAACTCCCCTCGATCCGCGCCACCGTTTGGTTACTACTAAATACAATCCCGCCCGCACTTGGACTCCTGAAAATGCAGTTGGCATTGGCGGCGCGTATTTGTGCGTTTACGGGATGGAAGGGCCGGGAGGTTATCAATTTGTCGGCCGCACGGTACAAATGTGGAATCGGTTCAAACAAACGGCGGATTTCCAGTCTGGTAAACCTTGGCTTTTGCGCTTTTTTGACCAAATCCGATTTTATCCGGTTTCTCATGAGGAATTGCACCGCTGTCGGGAAGAATTTATCGAAGGGAAGTTTCAATTAAAGGTTGAGGAAATCACTTTTAATTTGAGAGAATACAATGAGTTTTTGCATTCTATTGCGGGCAGTGCTGCTGAGTTTAAAGCGCAGCAGCAGGCGGCATTTAATGCAGAGCGCGATCGCTGGGCCGCATCCGGGGAATTTGAAGCTGAATCAGCAGCAGAATCTTCGGCGGATATGGCTTCGGAAACGGCGGCGGAGGTTACTTTGCCGATCGACTGTGAGGCTGTTGTCGCTCACGTTTCGGCTAATGTTTGGCAGGTGCTGGTTAATGTGGGAGATGTGGTTGCTGAGGGCGATCGTCTGTTAATTTTGGAAGCGATGAAAATGGAAATTGCTATTACTGCTGATGTTGCGGGCACTGTTGCCGAGTTGTTTTGTGAAAAGGGGCAAACGGTGACAGCCGGACAAATTCTAGCGGCTATTCAACCGAATTAATCTCTCTGGTGTCAGGAGTGAACACTTACGCGCTTATGCGGGAAACACTTCTGTAATGAGGCACACTACTATCGTCTTTTAAATGCCGAACAGCTTATCGCCCATGAGTCCTGGCGCAAGACAAAGGATATACTTAGGAATGAGAATTAAATAACTTCCACTCTTGAAAGTGGGATGGGCTCTTATAGCCCGTCCAAAAATGACGGGCTATAAGAGCCCATCCCACAATAACAATTAAAATTGTAAGTTATTTAATTCGCGCTCCTTACCTACAACTCGTGGGATCAAGATTTCAAAATAAGATTGAATCAAGCTTTGGTGACTTGGTCGATCCTTGTGGGTTATGCCGCAGGTTTGTTGCTCAAATACTTACCAGATAAAGCAAAACAGTGGTGGTATTTTCTGGATGAGTCCTCGATGTCTCCGGATAATAATTTAGCAGAACTTTCTCTATGGCTAGCTGTAACTAAACGGAAAGTTTTTGGCGGCTCTCGTTCGATGAAACGATTTGAGGAAACTGCTAATCTCCGCTCGTGTGATTCAAACCTGTCGTTTTCAAGCTCGTTGAGTAATGGCTTTTTTCCGTGAGGCTATTTCTGCACATTCTTGTGCCTTGCCTATGCCGCTCGTTTATTCCCATTTTTCAGACCTGAATCCTTACACTGCAATAATAGCTTCAATTAAATTCATGGAGCTATGCACAGAGTTTGGATAGAACGGGCGATCGTCCCCTAGCCTCGCGCCGGTTCTATTATATAATCATCCGGTCAGAATAAATCCGCCCGGTCTGGCTTCTAGCCGTGGGGAGTGTCAATTTGCGACTCAAGCCCAAGCGCAGCGAGTGTTAGAGGCATATCCGGGCGATCGGTTTAAGCTCGATCGACATCGAGACTCGATCGCTTGCGAAACCCTGGGTTAGATTTTATCTGCCAACAGCCTCGGTTATTGATGAAGGCTTTTTTCGGTGATTGTACGAATAGAAGAACGCAAATCGATCGGCTAAAATTGTCTAATTGTTGAGCTTGCGGTGCGGGTGCAGCTATGACTTACAGCTTGAGAATTGTCGATTTGCCAACGAGTGAACGGCCACGGGAACGGCTGATGGCCGGGGGCCCGAAAAGTTTGGCGACTGCAGAATTGATTGCGATTCTTTTGGGTACTGGTCAAGGACAAGGCAAACTTTCCGCCGTAGGGCTCGGACAGTATATTTTAAATCAGTTGAGTTTGCATTCCCGCGATCCTCTGGCTGTGCTACGCAGTATTAGCGTTCAGGAGTTGACGCAGATTCACGGGATTGGCCCGGCTAAGGCAACTTCGATTTTGGCCGCAGTGGAGTTGGGGAAGCGGGTATTTCAGTCGCGGCCGCCGGAAATGGCTGTGGTTGACTCTCCTCAAGCGGCGGCTGATGCCCTGAGTCAGGATTTGATGTGGCAGTCTCAGGAACGTTTTGCTGTGGTGTTGCTGGATGTGAAAAATCGGCTGCTGGGTACTCAGGTAATTACGATCGGCACAGCAACGGAAACTTTGGCTCACCCACGGGATATTTTTCGCGAGGTGATCCGCCAAGGGGCGACGCGGGCGATCATCTCGCACAATCACCCATCGGGGATTGTGGAACCCAGCCCGGAGGATATTGCTTTGACGCGACAGTTGCTGGCGGGAGCGCAGTTTTTGTCGATTCCGCTACTGGATCACTTGATTTTGGGGAATGGCGATTTTCGGAGCTTGCGGCAGACGACGACGCTTTGGGACGAGTATCCCCAGGGTGATTGAACTCTTCTACTTAACTAATTTCATTACTATCATTAGTTATTTGTATCTTTGGGCTCTCGAACGGCTGAATCAGCCCTGACAGCAGGCAAATTTTCCGGCTGGAGTCCCCCGCGAGAGCCTGTTTTGAGTGAATGTTGCTGCTGATACTTCGTTTCGAGCACAACTCGGTTAATCTAGTATAGGTAGGCTGAAGAGGTCGCTAATCCGATTTTTTTTGAGCATACTAAACGTATACTGAACCAGCACCTAAATACCCATTTATTAAGAAATTATTAAATGGGCTGTAAAATACACGGTGTGGTGATAGGAGGAGAACTGTGTTTCTGAGACTTGCAGAACAACACCGTAAATTCGTTCAAGATTTGGTAATGAACCTCCAAGCTTTAGCGATCGTGCTAGAGCATCGGGGTTATCTGGCATCCTGCTACACTTGCGGGGGTCAGATGAACAGTGCCTCATTTATGGTCAGTTTGACGGACAACCATCTGATTCGATTTTTAGTGTCAGATTACGGTATCACTTGGACTGAGATGCGGGACGACCGCGAACTCATGAAACTAGAAGGTGCAGAAGCGATTAATCAGTTACAAGAACTGGCAAATCTCGTAAAGTATCAAATCCAACCTTCGGAAGCTACTTTAGCGACGGCCCAGTGAGTGTAGCGATTGCACGGTTCCGAGGAAGGCGACGCAAGAAAGTGGCTGCTTGTCTGCTAAAACCGAATCCCCAGCGAGTTAGTTGAGAGGGTTCATTTATGTGTACAGCGATGGCTGCTCAACAGCCAAGAGTGCTATCAGGGTGCCTTGAGACTGTTTAGCGATCAGTCGATCGAAGCGATCCTGGGCAGACGGCATACTTTATTCCCGAAGTCTCAAACTTGGAACCTCTAGTTTTTTTTTCAGTAGTTGATTCTCCCTTGAGAGCGATTAGCAAAATGTAGAAGTGTGACTGCTCTTTGGCTGCGATGTTAATTTCTCCCTTTGGCATTCACAAGTCAAGGAATTGAAATTAACTTTGAGCAGGCAGGTATAATTTAACATCCAGAGTGAGGATGAGGCTGTGAAGATTGGGCAAAAGGCAGCCCACGGGGTGTGATGTGCGGGCGAATGGCGTTTATTTTTGCTCTTAGATTTAGCCGATCGGGCTAATAATTAACTTGAAGCAGCATCACTGCTGTAAAACATCTCACAGCCGGCCCAAGCCGGCTAAGTTTTGCCTATATCCAGGCTTTTGACCAATGTTTGGCTGTTAGGTTAAACGGCTCTTTGAAGTGCACGATCGCACTTGCTACACTAATATTTTATAATATTTTAATGATTAGTCCGAAAATATTTATCGCCAAGTTTGGAGTCAGTATCAAATGGTAAATTTAAGCGAACTACTAGAACCCATCGCCAGTCAATTTCGCAGTCTAGGAATTCCCGAACCAATTACCCATTGGGGACACCCTGTAATGATGGGGATCGTGGTAGTGGCGATGGGCAGTTTTGTCGGGTATACGGGATGGCAGGGACGTTTGGCAACCGATAAAGATGTCGCACTCAAAAGTCGATCGGATCACCGCAAGCTTGCACCGTGGATGTTTCTGTTTCTAGCTTTGGGCTATACAGGCGGCTTGCTGTCGCTGGTGATGCAGCACCAGCCAGTCATGGAAAGTCCGCATTTTTGGACTGGTTCGGCAGTGCTGGTTTTGCTGGCTGTTGGCAGCTTGATTTCGCTAACGGGTTTTGGGGGCAATAAGCTGGCACTGCGCGCGGTTCACGCTTATTTAGGCACGACGGCCCTTGCACTTATGGTGCTGCACGCGGCTTTCGGTTTAAAATTGGGGCTGTCTATTTAGAAAAGGAAGAGGAAGGGGAAGGGGAAGGGAAAGAATATAAGGAAAGAATTTTTGCCATAACTTACGCACGGGTAGCCAGAAACCGGGTTTTTTACCCAAGTTCACGGCGTTTAGCCCTTTACTCCGCCTGAAAAACCCGGTTTCTTTGGTAAGGAGTGCATAGGTTGCCCTGAAATATTCCCCCTCTAAATTGCTAATTAATGAATCAAGCAACGGGTGTCATCTTCTGTCTTGCCTACATTTTGGGATTGATTTCTACAGCGGTTTCTTGGGGTAGATACGGGATACTTGCTTTGGGAATAACGGTAGCGATCGCCCTGCCGAAATTGTTGCGGAAATATACTAAAAATTCTGTCAAAGTTACTAAGAAAAGACGCAGCCGACAAAAAGAAAATGCTCTTGAAGCACCCTTAGATGCGAGGGAAGAGTTGAGTTTGTTGGAGATGCTGCCGCGATCGAAATGGGTGTGGGCGGTTGCTGGTTTGCTGGCATTTCTAGCTAGCGTTTATTTTGCAGTTCGATCGCCCCAACCGGCCATAGATGACATCAGCAAACTGATTCCGGCGGTTGGAAACACTCAAGAAGTGGCAGTGACAGTTCGCGGTAGAGTTGTCAGTACGCCTCGATTGACTCGATCGGGTCGATCGCAATTTTGGCTAGAAACAGATTTAGTTAGCGAAATCAACGGCGGCGAGGGAGGAGCAGTTGTAAACCGCCCAGTATCCGGCAAACTCTACGTTACAGTTCCCCTGCTGCAAGCAACGGGTTTGTACGCCGACAATACGATCGCAGTTGTGGGTTCCTTGTACAAACCGCAGCCGCCGTCGAATCCGGGGGCTTTTAATTTTCAAGCATATTTAGCCAGAGAAGGAGCTTTTGTAGGGCTCAAAGGGCGTCAAATTGACTGGAAGAGAGAAAAGGCGATCGCGGATGTAAATCGAGTTAACAGCCAAACGGCTGCTTTCTTGGAACCAAGCGGGATGCAGCCATCGAAAATTCAAGCGATGCGGCAGCGGATCGTGCGATCGCAACTATCACAGTTAAATGTTCCCGAAGGGCCGCTAATCAGTGCGATCGCCCTCGGCAAACAAGCAGTAGATTTACCTTACAACATCCGTGACTATTTTGTGCAGGCTGGATTGGCCCACGCGATCGCAGCTTCCGGCACTCAAGTTTCGATGGTTTTGGCTTTAGTTCTAGCTTTAACCAGGCGTTTTTCCAAACAATTGCAATTTAGCTTTGGCGTCGGTGCTTTATTTTTGCTCGTGGGATTAACTGGCTTTGAAGCTTCAGTATGCCGCGCTGCTTTGATGGGATTTGGGACACTATTTGCTTTGGTGCTCAACCGCGCAGTTAAGCCGCTGGGATTGCTGTTAATTGCTGCTACTATTTTACTGCTGGTTAACCCTTTGTGGATTTGGGATTTAGGTTTTCAACTAAGTTTTTTGGCAACTTTGGGGTTAATCGTGACAACGCCACCACTGATGGCAAAGTTGGACTGGATGCCGCCTGCGATCGCTTCGATTGTTGTGGTTCCAATCGCCGCTTCAGTTTGGGTGCTGCCGCTGCTACTTTACGTTTTTAGCGTCGTATCACCTTACAGCATTTTAGTTAATATTATTGCCGCTCCTTTGCTGTGGATTTTGAGTATTGGGGGGATGGTTAGCGCTTTAGCTGGATTGATTTTTCCGCCCGCTGGCAGTGTTTTAGCACAACTGCTGGACTATCCGGCAAAGGGGTTAATTGCGATCGCCCAATATTTCTCGCAATTACCCGGTAATTCTGTAGCTGTCGGTCAAGTATCGGTGTTTCAGCTAATCGCGCTTTACAGTTTAATTTGCTGGGTTTGGATCGGGGGAAGAAGGAAGAAGGAAGAAGGAAGTTCGGCAACGGATTCTGTAACGGATGTAACGGATGTAACGGATAGAAGGAGGAAGGAAGAAAAAAGACGGAAGCCGGAAGCAGTCCGAGGGAAAAACCAGGAAAAGGGGAAAGGGAAGAAGGGGAAAAGTAGAGTTATTTCGCTACCGATTTTTTCATCGGCTTGGATTTTACCGCTGGCGCTGGTGGGGGGAATAAGTATCATAGTTTTGCCAGCTTGGCACGTTCAAGCATCTTTATTTCAAGTTACTTTGCTGGCGACATCTGGCGAACCTGTTTTAGTAATTCAAGATAGGGGAAAAGTGGCGCTAATTAATAGCGGTGATGAAAATACCGTAAGGTTTACAGTGTTGCCTTTTTTGCAGCAGCAAGGAGTTAATTCTGTGAATTTTGCGATCGCCACTCACGGTCATTTAGGATTGAGCAGTGGTTGGGGAAAATTACTAGCACGCTTGCCAATAAAAACCTTTTATGATAATAACGCTCCCAAACAAATTTACCGTAGCAACAATCAGGAATTTATGACGGCTGTGCAATCTCGCCAAGGCGTTTACTTTCCTTTAGAAACTAACAGTACAGTTGATATGGGTGCGACGCGGTTGCAGTTGGTGAATGCGGAGATTCCGGTGGTAGAATTCCTGGTGGGAAATCGAACTTGGTTGCTCGTCGGTGAAATGACACCGGAAGCGCAAAAAAAATTGGCAGCAACGGGAACCTTGAAGCCGGCTCAAGTGCTGTGGTGGTCAGGAAAAGCCCTGACGGCTGAGTTGTTAAGCGCAGTTGGGCCACAAGTGGCGATCGCCTCTGCTGACGAAATCGACCCAGAAACCGCAGCCCAACTGCGCCAAAGCAAAACCCAGATTTTCTGGACAGGGCGCGACGGAGCCCTCCAGTGGACTCCAACAGGGGGATTTAAGACCACTTTGGAATCTGAAGAAAATCAAACTTCTTTTTTATAAAGATTTACAATCTGGCACACTGTGCGGTAAAATACTTTTAGCTCACATCTCAAATCAATTGGAGAGGTGGCAGAGCGGTTGAATGCGGTAGACTCGAAATCTACTTTGGAGGCAACTTCAACGTGGGTTCAAATCCCACCCTCTCCGTACATCTCTTACTACACAAGGCTTTGAGGTTATCACCTTCTTTAGCCATCCGTGCAGTTTATCGGCAGTGGTATATAAAGTGGTATATAAAAACTGTATATAAACCGCTTTTATATACCACTTTTTGCTTTCACTCCACACCGCATCAGGGCGATCGGTCAAGACAAAAGTATTTCTAAAATTGCCTCGAAATCTATTTTAACTACCAGCCGGGAAGTCCCGGGCGTATATTCAGAGGGGATGAATCTGAGCGCTAAGCGAAGTACCCCGAA
>NZ_JAUBPB010000042.1:10764-60327 GCF_036700545.1 Microcoleus sp. SVA1B4 | reverse complement strand
GGGATTTTAAAATCCCAAAAGCCTTTCGACCCCAATTATTTGACTGCTACCCCTTGACAGGTCAAGACAGTATCTACGGCTAATTGAGAATGCTGCAATATCTCAGTTTAACCGGATTTTTAAATTAGCAATTAGCAATTACCCAATTAGGAAATATGCTGACTTCTACTAATTTTAGCGGCTTGTTAAATGAGCGGTTTTTCCAAAATTTATTGCCTGTTCCGGCGAGTAATGTTCTGAAGCTGGGACAGATGACGCCAGATTTTGAATTGCCGGATATTAATAATGGCAAATTGGTGCGGCTGTCGAATTATCGGGGCGATAGACCGGTGGTTCTGGCTTTTACGCGGATTTTTACAGAAAAGCAATATTGCCCTTTCTGTTTTCCTCACATTAAAGCTTTGAATGAAAACTGGGAAAAATTTGCCGATCGCAATATAGAATTATTGATGGTTGCCAGTACCGACGATCGCCAAAGCCAAATTGTGGTTAGAGATTTAGGCTTGAAAATGCCTCTGCTTTCTGATCCAGGCTGTCAAGTTTTTCGGGATTATCAAGTCGGTCAGGCTTTAGGTGCTCCTTTGCCCGCTCAGTTTGTTTTGGATGCAGATGGAAAACTCCTCTTCAAACATTTGTTTTCTTTCATAGACCACAATGCTAGTGTGGAGACTTTGTTGAAATATGTCGGTAAGGAAACCGCTGCTGTGTCCTAATTAGGAGTTTTTCACCGCTGATGCACGGGGGTTTAGGCCCATCAGCGGGATTTTTTCACCGGTTGACACTAGCTGCGACAGGTCTTTAGTAATAAATACTTATTGTGCCAATTTCGATGGCGGAATGTTGCCATGTTCGCTCGACATTAATCTAGGCTATAGCTTGAAGGTACTTAGTACAAGTTTAAGCCAATGTCGTCTCCCAAAGATCGATCGAGCAAAATTGAATTGAGCATCTTAGCGTCGCATCCTGAGTTGTTGACAGGTTTAGATGCGTGGCTGCGGCTAGGTTTACTTTCGCCCGCTGAAGTTGAGGAATTGTGCCGACAGTATTTAGTCTGCCCACTCAGAGATCCCGCTGTAGATTTTTCTGAAATTGAGAACCCGCGAGATCCTATTGCCGATCCAAAAGTACCTGCCTTATCAACACAAAAAGCAGTACCTAGCAGCCGTGAAAGCGTTGCTAGACCCACAGAAACTACTCAAACCCCTAATTTTATCGCTCAAATTTTGCACTCGCTAATGGCAGAAATTAGCGTGATGTGGCTGTTGTTTTTAGGAGTGTTCATGGTAGTTGTCTCCTCTGGAGTCTTAGCTGCCAGTCAGTGGGAAAGATTTCCTGCCGCCGGACAATATGGAGTTTTATTAGCTTATACTTTAACCTTTTGGGCGATTAGCAGTTGGGCAAACAGACAGCAGAATTTGCACTTGACTGCTCAAACTTTGCAAGAAGTGACGCTGTTGCTAGTGCCGATCAATTTTTGGGCAATGGATACTTTTGGATTGTGGCGGTATCCTTGGGATTGGGCGGTAGCAATTGCAGCGGCACTTATTTTGACATGGATAACTGCCCGGATTATCAAATATCAATATCAAAGCGGTTCAGGAAAAAACATCACTCGATCGATCGCCCTAAATCACTTGGGATTGAGTTATTTGCACTCTTGGTGGGCATTTGCCGGCTTTGCCCTTACTGCGGTTTATGTGGGTACAGTGGGAACTGCTGCTACTACAGTTTATCAAATTCAGCAACAACGATTGCAATCTATCCAAGGTGGGGGAAATACTGAAACATTCCCCGCTGGTTTCAGTTTGAGCAGAGATTTTCTGACTTACAAAAAAGCAGCTTTAGTAGCTTATTCGTTAGGGATTCTACTGGGTCGAGCGATATTTGTCAAGGATGTAAATATCGCTGAAATGGGTTTAGCTTTGGCGATTTGTGGCGTGCTTTTAGCATGGCTGGATTGGCAGCACCCCCTCACATCTGGGACTATTGAAAACAATATATCCGACCAGCCAAATCCCGGCAACTTTTTTAAATGGCAATTAGTGGGAGGGGGTTTGTTGGGTTTGGGGTGGCTGGTTTGTTTTCGCGACATTCCGCTACAGGCGATCGCCGTTAGCGGATTGGCTGTTTGGTTTTTTTATAACCGTTTAGTGCGGTTTTGGCAAAAGTTTGATTTGCTAATGCTGGAGGCGGTGGGACTTCAGAGTATTTGGCTGTTTTGGCGAGTGCTTCCTTTAGGGATTAAAACACAACTTGTGGCATTTTTAACTCAGCTTACCAACTCTCAGGAAACTCCTTGGGCTTTTTGGGGTGTTCTGCTGTTGCCTTATTTAATGTTAATGGTAAGTGTGGCGCAGTGGCTCTACCGCAAGCGAAAGTTTCAACTTGCCAGTTTTGGGGAAAAGGTTGCTCTCGGTTTGGGGAGCGTTTTAACTGTTATTAGTTTTGTCAATCCGTTTTGGCGATCGCTCAATTTATTAGTCTCTACTTTAATTTTAGGTTGGATCGCTTGGAAATACGTAATTCCCGATAATTCCCGGCGAGTTTCGAGGCCGGATTCTGCGGCTGAACAACCGGGAAATCCGGCAATTTTGGTTCCCATAACTCACATTATGGGTTTAGGCGCGATCGCATCTGCAATTGACTTATTTTTCCCAAACCTGACACCCAATATTTGGTCGGCAATATTATTAATATTCATGGCGAGTGAATGGGTATTTTTTGTCGGGATGAAAGCGGCAAATTTCCGAGAAAACTCTGCATTTTTTCGCTGGCATCCTGCATGGTTTCAAAGTTCGTGGTATCTGGGCTTAGTATTAGCAGGAGTCAGCTTTGTCTTGTTGCAAAATTATTTGATTGCGGGTACTGCCACTCATCGCCCTCAGTGGAGTTTACTCTGGCTGGCGACTCCTTTGGCTTTGACTGCTGTTGCTAAATATACTGAGGTTCCTCACAAACGAGTTGCTAGTACCTTTAGTACGATCGCCCTAATATTTGCCCAATTTCTAATTTTTACTTTTCCGGGATATCGGTTAATTGGTTTTGGTTTTGCCGCCGGATTAATGTTGGTCAATACTTACTATTTAGTAGAGCTACCAGCGGCTGCGATTGGAGTGGGATTTGGCTTGAGTTTCGTAGCTGCGGCGATTTATGAATTAGGTTTTGTTTCGGGTTGGGATTGGGGAATTGCCGGGGCGATCGCTCTTTTGTGTCTGTGGTTGCTTCGCAGCATGATTGTTCGTTTTTCCAGCCGTTTGCCTGAATCTTCTCAATTAGCTCAAATTTACGATCGAGCTTTAGATGGGTGGGCAATCTTACTCGCAGGCTTACTGTTAACAACTATTACTTTTTATTCCTATGAACTCTACGCAGCCAGTAGCTTGAGTTTCCCGCCCTCGGCTGAAGTTTTGGCTGCTATTTTGGTGATAATGGCTGCGATTATTTTCCGAAGTTTACGGCAACTTTCCCCTCTGGCAATTTATGCCTTGGCTTGGAGTTTGGAGTTGTTGACAGCAGTGGGTTTAAGTTTTGTCGATCGCACTACAATTAATTTGGCAGTTGCTAATATCGCTCTCGGATTGTTTACGCAATTGTTGGGGGATTGGTGGCGGCGCCGTCACCCCCATCCAACAATCTTACCTAGCATTCATGTTATACCTTTGGTTTATGGGGTATTGGGTTTAACTTTCCGATCGCACACTTTGACAAATTGGACTGGTTTAACTGTGTTGGGGGCGTCTTTAATTGCGATCGGCATTGGTAGGCGGGAACCAGAATTCAAACCTTTGGTTTATTTAGGATTAATTGGCGTTTCCGTTGCTGCTTACGAATCGCTACTATATCAAATTTTTCAAACACCAGGAGGAGCTTTTGGAGACGGCTTAATTGTCCTAGCCACTCTCGGCACAAGTTTAACATATATCTATCGCATTTTATCTCCTTGGCTCAGCAATTATTTACATTTAACTAACGCAGAGTTAAAAATATTTGCTCACCTGCACTGGGTTTTGAGCAGTTGGCTGCTGATTTCAGCTTCTGCGAATGATATTAAGTCCGGTATAAGTTTAGGATTAGTCACTGGTGCTTTATTAGTTCAATATGCTTTCTTGCAAGGGCGAAATAATCTCGATCGCCAATGGGCAGAAATTTGGATTTACTTGGGCTGGCTAGAAGCCTTTGGCATCCGGCTTTATTGGATCAATACGCCTTTAGTTAAGTATATTTCCGGGCCGCTGGGGCCTTGGAAAGTTGCCCTCGCTTCTCTATTTGCCTATTTCATTTACATTTTGCCTTGGGAAAACTGGGGTTGGTCAAAAAAACCTTGGCAGGTAATTGCTTCGCTGATTCCAATAGTTACTATTTTGGAAAGTCCGGCTAAGTTTTATCCGATTAGCTTGCTGATAGCTACTACCTTCTATTT
This sequence comes from Microcoleus sp. SVA1B4, assembly GCF_036700545.1. NCBI lineage: Bacteria > Bacillati > Cyanobacteriota > Cyanophyceae > Oscillatoriales > Microcoleaceae > Microcoleus > Microcoleus sp. SVA1B4. The sequence goes on along the minus strand of NZ_JAUBPB010000042.1, from coordinate 55,907 downwards.
TTTCCTGGCTTGGGAAAGGGAGGAAGTCCGTTTTACCTATGTAAGTGTGGCGATAATTGACTGGATAATGCTGCGGTGGTTCTGGCAAATAGGATTGACTCAGCCAGAGTTTTATGTTACTCCTTTAGGACTTTCTTTACTTTACATTACTCAGTTCGTGAAGCGTAGCTATCCCGTAGGGAATCGCACTCTCAAATTACCAGCACAAAAACCGCTGCGCCACACTCTGCGAATGCTTGCAACGGCGCTGATTTGCGGGATGCCTCTTTTGACTCAGCAAAGCCACGGTTTAGTGGCGGCAGCTTTTAGTTTGGTGGCGATTGCAGCGGGTTTGGCGCTGCGAGTTCGGGCGTTTTTGTTTGTGGGAACGGCTGTATTTTTAATCAATGTTTTCTATCAGTTGGTGGTTCTGATTTTCGATTATCCGCTGATTAAATGGGCAATTGGTTTGGCTTTTGGCATTGCATTTATCTGGATTGCTGCTACTTTTGAAACTCGGCGCGATCGCATTTCTGCTGTTGTGCAGCATTGGGTTGTGCAATTACAATCCTGGGATTAGATTCATCGATAAGTTGCTTTTTTTAACTGGTATTTTTTAATTAAAAACCCGGTTTCTCACAGAAACCGGGTTTTCAATCAACAGTATTTATCCGTTGTTAGAGCCGATTAATGGCTCAATGCGAATTCGGGCAATTTCGGCTCAGATGAACCATCGGGCACTACCTTGACCTGACCGTTTTCATCCACATCAACGATCGCCTTTTGGCCGTCTTTCAGCTTCCCAGACAGCATTTCCTCAGCCAGTACATCTTCCAACAACCGCATGATTGCGCGGCGCAAAGGTCGAGCACCGTAGCTGGGATTGTAGCCTTCTGTAACTAACAAGTCCTTGAACCGGTCTGTCACCGACAAAGTAATACCCTGTTCGGTTAAGCGGCTGAAGACTTGCTGCAACATAATGTCCGCAATCTGCTTCACTTCTTCCCTGTTCAACTGGCGGAAGACGATAATCTCATCCAAGCGGTTGATAAATTCGGGACGGAAAAACTGTTTCAGTTCTTCGTTTACCAAGCTGCGAACGCGGTTGTACTGAACGTCTGCTGCACTGTCAGCAAACTCGAAACCGAGACCGCCGCCGCCTTTTTCAATTACTCGCGAACCGATGTTTGATGTCATGATCAGTAGTGTATTCTTAAAGTCTACTGTCCGACCTTTAGCATCAGTTAAGCGGCCGTCTTCCAAGATTTGCAGCATCATGTTGAAGACATCTGGGTGAGCTTTTTCGATTTCGTCGAACAAGATGACTGTGTAAGGACGGCGCCGGACTGCTTCTGTTAGTTGGCCACCTTCGTCGTACCCAACGTAACCCGGAGGCGAACCGATGAGTTTGGAAACCGTGTGGCGTTCCATGAATTCGGACATATCTAACCGAATCATGGCTTCTTCTGAACCGAAGAAATATGTTGCCAGGGCTTTTGTAAGTTCCGTTTTGCCGACGCCTGTGGGCCCGGAAAAGATGAAACTGGCGATCGGGCGATTCGGATTTTTCAAGCCTACCCGCGCGCGACGGATAGCCCTAGAAACTGCGCTGACAGCTTCTTCTTGACCGATCAAGCGCTGGTGCAAAGTATCTTCCATGTGCAGCAGCAATTCCGATTCGGATTCGGTCAGCTTGCTGACTGGTACTCCCGTCCAATTAGCCACGATGTGGGCGATGTCTTCTTCGGTGACAATGGGAGAAGTTTTGAGTTGGCTTTTGTTGATCGTAGCTTCGGCGATTTCGGCTTCAATTTCTAATTCGCGATCGCGCAATTTTCCAGCTTTGTCGAAGTCTTGCTCGCGCACTGCTGCATCTTTTTCTTTTGTTACAGCAGGCAGTTGCTTTTTGAGCTCTTTAACTTCGGGCGGGGTTTGCGAATTCATCACGCGGACGCGGGAACCTGCTTCGTCAATTAAGTCGATCGCCTTGTCTGGCAAAAACCGATCGTTAATGTACCTGTCTGACAGTGTGGCCGCTGCTTCTAAAGCTGCGTCGGAAATTGTCAGTCTGTGATGCTGTTCGTAAGCCGATCGCAACCCGTACAATATTTCTATGGTTTCAGCCACGCTCGGTTCACCGACTTTTATCGGTTGGAAGCGCCGTTCTAAGGCAGCGTCGCGCTCGATGTGTTTGCGATATTCGTCCAAGGTAGTGGCGCCGACACACTGCAATTCGCCTCTAGCAAGGGCGGGTTTGAGCATATTGGAGGCGTCCATGCTGCCTTGAATTGCGCCTGCACCGACTAAGGTGTGAATTTCATCGATTACCAGAATGATGTTGCCTGCAGCGCGAATTTCGGCCATGATTTTCGTCAGCCGTTCTTCAAATTCGCCTCGGAACTTTGTACCAGCAATCAGCGAACCCATATCGAGGCTGATTACTTGTTTGTCTTCTAAAATTTCCGGGACGTTTCTATTAACAATTCGCTGGGCTAAGCCTTCGGCGAGGGCTGTTTTGCCGACTCCCGGTTCGCCTACTAACACTGGATTGTTTTTCGTGCGGCGGCCGAGCACTTGGATCACGCGCTCGATTTCATTTTCGCGGCCCACCACGGGATCGAGTTTGCCGGCTGCGGCTAACTTGGTCAAGTTTGTGCCGAATTCTTCTAAAGTTGGGATTTTGCGATCGCCGCTATCTCCCCTACCTCCGGGTACCGCCGCGACTTCTCCGACGGCACGAATTACCTGCGTGCGGACTCTCTGGCGATCGATTCCCAAGTTTTGCAGCACCTTCGCCGCCACCCCTTCATCGTCCTGAATCAGCCCCAGCAGGATGTGCTCGGTGCCAATGTAATTGTGGCCTAACTGCCGCGCTTCGTTCAGGGCAGTCTCAAAAATGCGCTTGACGCGGGGCGTAAAAGGAATTTCTGGCGGGAGGAACCCGGAACCTCTACCGATGATATTTTCGATTTCATTGCGCGCCTCTTTCAAGTTGAGGCCCATATCCAGTAATACTTTTGCAGCGATGCCAGTGCCTTCGCCGACGAGCCCCAGAAGAATTTGCTCGGTGCCTACAAAATTGTGACCGAGGCGCCGCGCTTCCTCTTGGGCTAGCATGATTGCTTTAATGGCTTGTTCTGTAAAGCGTTCAAACATATTTTTTCTATCCTACTGTCTTGGCGAGGGCTGTATCGCTGCTGGTGAGGAGCGATTTGGAACACTACACAAATTATAGATGTAAATTTTTGTGTATTTCCTTCTATAACAATGTATCTTGCTAAAGGGGTAGGGACAGTGGGGAGAGCCGAATAGTAGGGGTGTGGTTGCCGTCAATCGATTTTAGATTTTAGATTTTAGATTAAAGGATTGAAGCATTGATCCCACGGATAAATACGTTCGGCAAGTTTCTCGGATACAGGTTTTTTATTTCTGGACGGATGAATCCAGGGGCTTGTATCCTGGATGCTTGATTGTCAATAATCATGCTATCTGCTGTGCCTCAATTTACTTTCCCACGGCCACTCTGTCAAGCATTCTCTCAAATAAAGCCAGCGAAACTGCTTCGATCGCGAGCGAGGAATGCTTTTGTTTGCAATGACGCGCGGCGATGCAGAGTATTTCGCCCCAAAGCCATTTTATTTTAACAGATTAAGGGACTTCTGGGATCTCCGGCTCGCAATGGCAAAATTGGCCACGTTTTTCAATTGCTATTATTTACATACTTGCCGGAGAAATTACCCGGAGTTTAGCCGCCTGTTTTTTTCTGCTTTTAACTTTTTTAAGCCTGACAATTTTATCTTCTTTTAAAACAATTTTATGGTATATGACTGCGAATAGATTCGAGCAGGTGCACGAGGTTTCCATCGTCTCCCACCATAACTCGATCTAGCAAAGGTAGGGTGCGTGACTTTAAATAGATTCGAGCAAGTGCACAATGTCTAAACAGTCACGCACCATAACTCGCTCTTCACCTGTGGCTCGCATACTTGCCGGAGAAATCATAAAAAACTTAAGAAATGTACTTTTTTGGTGCTTTTGCCTTTTTAACTATTACACTTCGCTACTTTTAAAGCCATCGTGAAAGCAACTGTTCAATTACTTTCACAAAGCCGATCGCAATTTGGATCAATGGCCAACCCACCAAACAAATTAACACCGCCCAGCGAGTTTTAATATCCAAACCTTGGCGAACCGCCACAATTACAGCTAGCAAACTCCACACAGCTAATATCCGCTCAATTCCTTCTCCCAGCAAAGGAATTAGCGTTAAGAAATTCAGCACTTGGGGCGCGTAGGCAAAGCCGATCGGAACCAGCAACTCCTCATAAGTTACGTGACCCGGTTTCAGCCACTCCCCGATTTTAAAGATAGTGAAAGTCCAAAAATAATAACCCCCCGCGACTGCCAAACCATCTATCAAAAGTCCTAGAAATAATACTGATGGCTCAGTTCGGTTGATCAACAAGATGGCAGCACTACCCAACACGCGGGACAGCGCAGCTAAAATTACAATTGTTAAAGCTATTCGCTTAGTTCTGCGAGTGTAGGGAGTTTTTTCGTAAAAATTGCCGTTCAAAGAAAGTGCGTTCCAAAGCGTTGCGCCCAAACCTGCAATTGAATCTTCTCCTTTCACGTTGAACTCCTGCTCCTCAAGATAGTTGACAACTTTTACAAAATAAGCTCTAATACAGCAGAATTACCGAAGTATTTCTAGGTAATTAAGTAATTAATTGGCATTCTACCAGATTTTATTAAATGCTAAGATTGATTTTACGGATACTTGCATGGCTGCGCGGGGGAAGTTTAAATTTGTTGCTTATCGCCGGTGTGATCCTGATAATTTGGGGCATTCTTTCGCCGGTGGGAACTGTTATATGGTGGCTGAATCAAAGTGCCGAAACTTTTGGTCTCAAGAAAAATCCGCCGGAGATATTGCCACAGAACAACGGCAATCTAGAAGCGCGTAAGTCTTCGCCACTCAATTGTTATATCATCTTTTTAACGGGAGTTGGCGATTTTTCGGGGGACGAATTAACCCCTGGTGAAGAGTTGTTTCTCAAGCGTTTAGTTAAAAGTCATCCGCAGTGCGTAGCAGTGGGCGATGTTTTTCCTTATTCAGCTTCTAACAAAAGTTTAGGAGGAGAGCGCTGGCTAGCTCCTTTTTGGCGGTTTGCAGAACAGGCAAAAAAAGGGCCGATTGCGGGGAATATATTCATTAAAATTCGCAATCTATGGAGGTTTGCAATTTCTCTAGATTATCGCTACGGCTTTGCATACAATCAGGGAATAGCTAATGCAATTATCGAGCGGATGAATGCTCAATCTCCCATTTCAGTTAATTCTCAAAAACCTGTGAAAGTTATTTTAATTGGCACTAGCGGCGGAGCACAAGTTGCTTTGGGTGCTACTCGCTATCTTAAAGAATGGCTGAAGGCAGAAATTACGGTTGTTTCGGTTGGGGGCGTGTTTTCGGGAGAAAATGGTTTTGCAGAAGCCGATCGCATTTTCCACTTTCGCGGCACTCGCGATTCAGTTGAGGATATTGGCGGCATAGTTTTTCCCAGTCGCTGGTACTGGTACGCGACTTCTCCTTTCAATCAAGCTCGTTTGCAAGGCCGCTATGCAGCAGCTTTTAGCGGCCCTCACAAGCACGACGGCGATGAGGGATATTTTGGGGAAAATCTGGCGGCGGATGGTAAAAAGTATGTAGATATAACCCTGGACAAGATTAATCAATTGCCTGTTTGGTCTGAGGGCGCGTCTGATTGATAAATTCTTGCGTATTCGATAGCCATTAGTTATTAATTGTGTCATTGTTGGTTGTGCGTTGCTTGAAGCTTGGCCTTGTTGCCTTCCAGTCTCTACATCCAATGCCCAATGCCCAATGCCCAATTCCTAATTCCTAATTCCCCATTCCCTATTATCAATGTCTAGACCAACATTATATATTGCCATCACGAATCACGGATTCGGTCACGCTGTCCGAGTTGCGTCCGTAGCTGCAAAAATTCAAGAATTAAATCCAGATATTTTACTAATTATCACAACAACAGCACCTCGCTGGCTGCTAGAATCTTACATTAGTGGCGACTTTATCCACCGTCCCCGCGCTTTTGATGTGGGTGTGGTGCAAGCTGACAGTTTGAATATGGATAAAGACGCGACGCTGGAAAAATTACGGGAAATTCGGAAAAAGCAAAATTCCCTAATTGCCAGCGAAGTTAATTTTATCAAGCAAAATCGGGTGGGTTTGGTGCTGGCAGATATTCCTCCTTTGGCAACGCGAATGGCGGCAGCGGCTGGGGTTCCTTGCTGGATGATGAGCAATTTTGGGTGGGATTTTATCTATCGAGATTGGGGCGGGGAATTTGTAGAAATGGCAGATTGGATTGGTGAGTGTTTCGGAATGTGCGATCGGCTTTTTCGTCTTCCTTTGCACGAACCGATGCCAGCTTTCCCAAATATTCAAGATGTTGGCTTAACTGGCGGCAACCCTCGCTACAGTAACGATAAAGTTCGGGAAGTATTCGGAATCGAAACACCGCTGGAAAAAACTGTATTGTTGACTTTTGGGGGACTGGGTTTAGAGGAAATTCCTTATCAAAATTTACAGCAATTTAGCGACTGGCAATTTATTACTTTTGATGCGGGAGCACCCGATTTGCCGAATTTGATTTATGTCAAAAATCAGGACTTTGCAAAATCTTTCCCGATTTTACCGCGTCCGGTTGATATTATGCCTGTCTGCGGGCGCTTAGTTTCTAAACCCGGATACAGCACTTTTGCGGAAGCTTTGCGCTTGGAAATACCTGTTGTTTCTATCATGAGAGAAGGTTTTGCAGAAGCTGCGGTGTTGCTGGAATGGCTTCAAAATTATGCGGAACATCAAATTGTGACGGCGACGGAGTTTTTTGAGGGGGATTGGAAGTTTTTGCGACAACCGCTGCATCCGCCCCGTTTGTCGGGTAAATTGGATAAAAATGGTACCGAGGCGATCGCCCAAGCTGTTGTAGACTATTTTTATTAGACCTCGACCGAATAGTAAGTTTTGAACAGGCATCCTGCTTGTTCCACAATAATTATTGGAGAGGTCTAATATACCAGTAGTAGTGGTAGTAGTGGTAGTGGTAGGTTGGGCCCGTGGAACGAAACCCAACATCCAATTAATGAGTGTTGGGTTTCGTGCCTCAACCCCAACCTACATAATAAAAAAGGAAGAAGTAAGATGTAACAATAGGAGAATATTTTTGCAATAGTTTCTTTGAAAATCCCAAATCTCAAATCCCACATCCCAAATCCTATGACTCATTACCAACAAATATTCAAAATTAAAACTACAGGGAAGTCTTTGTGTAAAATTACCGATCAGATAGAAGATGCGGTGGCGACTTCAGGTATTAAAACGGGACTTTGTAGTTTATTTTTGCGCCATACTTCTGCTAGTTTGGTGATTCAAGAAAATGCTGACCCGGATGTACTTAAGGATTTGGCTAACTTTTTAGCTAAACTGGTACCGGAGGGCGATCGCTACATTCACGATGCGGAAGGCCCAGACGATATGCCGGCGCACATTCGCACGGCGCTGACTCATACTTCCGAACAAATCCCGATCGATCGCGGCAGGTTGCTGTTAGGAACTTGGCAGGGAATTTACCTGTGGGAACACCGCCAGCGGGGTCACATTCGCGAATTAGTTGTTCACGTCAGCGGCACTTGATCGGAATTTGTACCTCGCTGATTTTAGTTGCTTCCGGCGTCATCGGGGAATTGTAAAAAAAACGGCGCGGCGGCCCGACTATTTCGTATTCAGGATGTTCTTGAAGCCAATCTTTGAGTTTCTGGAGGTTATTTTCGTAGCTTTCCCAAGTGTAGGCCCCGCCCACGCCAATGCTGACAACCGTCATCGGCGAAGTATCCGTGATTTCTACAGCGGAGTTAACGCTGCTGGGGGCGATATTTGGTGTGGGATAGAGGAACGAAACTTCAGCTTGGGGAACAGCATCGATTGCCTCGGAAGTTTCCGTATAGCGCGCTTCTACTGGCGTTGTCATCGCAATTTGGTTGTTGCTGATGTGTTGAAATAAAGGATTGAAGGCGATGCCAGTTGCTTGTCGCAAATCGCCCGCGTGGGTGTAGGTGACAGCGCGGTACTGAGGATATTGCTTCACTTCTATCACCCCAATCTGTGCGGGTTCAGGGAATCCAGTAGGTAATACCATTTGAGATTTAAAAGTTGAGATTTTACATTGAAGAATGGGGAAAGACTGACTCCGCAAGGGTTTGGAACTTGCTTGCAGTTGCATGGTTTTTGGCAACTGATATAAATAGGCTGAGATTGTTTGCAGACAATCGTTCAGGTGGCACAATTAGTTTAGCAGTTATTTAAGGCGCTGCTAACTATCGATCGCCTAGAATTAGTTGAGAGATTATTAATTAACCTCGTAATAATACGGACGGCACTGACTAAGCAGAGAAACATTAATCTAGTTGTGCTTGAAAAATTAGCGTTTTTCAGGTGTTTGCTATTTGTGTCGGAAAATATTCGGCTGTTGGGCCCATCGATCTGTGCGTTCTCAGTTATTGGGACGCTTATCGCGTTCAGTAACGCCTATCAATTATACCGCTTTCAGGGAATGACGTATGAAAAAGATTCTAGTGATTGAGGACGAGCAAGTAATTCGGGAGAATATTCTCAAACTCCTCAAAGCTGAAGGTTTCGACGTGACGGGTGCAGAAAATGGATCGCAAGGTTTATATGCGGCGGTGTCAAATCTTCCCGACGTGATTATTTGCGACGTGATGATGCCAGAACTTGACGGGTATGGGGTGCTGATGGCCTTGCGCTCTAATCCTGTTACTGCTACAGTACCTTTTGTTTTTCTCACCGGTAAAGCCGATCGCTCTGAAATGCGGCAAGGTATGGAATTGGGGGCAGATGATTACCTGACTAAACCTTTTAGTAAAGCTGAACTTGTGGGCGCGATATCGAGCCGCTTGAAAAAACAAGAAGCTGTTGCTGAACAGTACAATACTTTGCGATCGCAAAGCAGCGAATTTATCCAAAAGACTGCCGACAAACTAGAGCAGATCAAAACTCGTTTGTGCAACGCACTGGAACGAGAAGAATTCCAAGTTTACTATCAGCCGCAGGTCAATGTCCAGACTGGTAAAATTATGAGCGCAGAAGCTTTAGTGCGCTGGGTACATCCAGAAAAAGGGCTGATTTCGCCCGCAGAATTTATTCCCCATGCCGAAGAAACTGGCTTCATTGTAGAGTTAGGTGAGTGGGTTTTGCAGACAGCTTGCAAGCAAATGCAAGTTTGGCAAAATGCTGGTTTTTCGGGGCTGCGGGTAGCGGTGAATCTGTCGCCGCGCCAATTTCACCAACCGGATCTCAGCAGCAGAGTTGCCCAAATTTTAGCAGAAACTGGTTTGGAAGCGAGCAGTTTAGAATTAGAGCTGACAGAAAGTTTGATGGTAGAGGATGCCGAAAGTGCGATCGCGACTTTGCAACATTTGAAAAATTTGGGAGTTTGTATATCTCTTGACGATTTCGGCACTGGGTATTCTTCTTTAAGCTATCTGACGCAATACCCATTCGATACTTTAAAAATAGACCGATGTTTTATCAGCAATATTACCGATGGTTGCACAAATGCAGCGATTGTGAAAGCTATTATTGAAATGGCGCACAGTCTCTGTCTTGAGGTAATTGCCGAAGGAGTTGAAACAGAAGCAGAAAAAGATTTTCTCTGGCGCTATAAGTGCGATATAATGCAAGGATATTTGTTTAGTCCTCCTTTGGCTGCAGCGGATTTTGAATACTTGTTAATGACCGGAAAATAAAATATCTATAAAGTCAATATAGAGCAGATAATTAAGTGCCATAGTCGGGGTAAAATAGGGTTTTATAATCTACCAGTAACGTTGACTAAATCAAATCAAGCAATACAATAAATAAGGAGGTTTACATAGCTGTTAAACTAGCTCGATAGTATTTTTAGCTATTTTGTCCAAATTCCTTGTCATTGTCAAGCTCGGAGAACGGGGCGTGCTGATGCAGTTTGGTAAAGTGCAATAACACTTAGTCGTAGAAGAAAATCACGTAATAACCCCCACAGTTTATACTGTAAAAAAGTTGAGCGTCAGGGTGCAAAAACAGGAAAGTTCCGCTGAAGCTTTTTCAAAAAAATTGCAATATTTTTTCACATCTGTAGCGCTAAACAGGCACATTCTATTAGAATACCAAGCTATTTTTAAACAAATAGATGATGAAAAATAAGTCATTGCTCGCATTATATATCCGGCGGTTGAAGAAGTATTAAAAGGAGTAATGGCTAAATACACGGCTGAAGAAATTATTACTAACGGGGAGAACTTAAAGCCGGAGTTGATATTTTTTTACCTCCAAAAGGAAGAACCGATCCTCCGATTTAGAGCCACAAGACATCGTTACCAGGCACAAGCCTGGTAACGATGTGGCAACAGTGTTTTGTAGGAGATACTCGATAGTATTTTGAGTAAGATGCCGCCACGGATTTAAGCTGAATAAGCAGGGAAAGTCATCGCGTGTTTGGCCTTGACGTAAACTTGCTGATCTTGCTTGAGCTGTAGATAATCGAAGCGATCGCGACTTACGTAAGCTGTTACTACCTGACCCGATTCTAACAATAACTGGGTTTGAATTTCGCGTCCTACATGAATGATGCGGCTGACTTTTGCTAATGCAAAACCAGACTCCGGCTTAGTTTGAATTTCCACGTCATGGGGGCGCCAAAATACTAATTCACAATGAGCCGCTCCATTATTTTGAGCCGCTGTACCGTTGCTCGCGAACAAACCCGCAGCATTCGGCAACACATTGACAGGCCCAATAAAAGTCATCACAAAAGCTGTTGCCGGTTTGTCGTAAATTTCAGCAGGAGTGCCAACTTGTTCGACTCTACCTTGGTTCATCACCACAATTTCATCGGCTACTTCCATAGCTTCTTCTTGGTCGTGAGTCACAAAAACTGTGGTGATATTAACTTCTTTGTGAAGGTTGTGCAGCCACGATCGCAATTCTTTGCGGACTTTAGCATCTAATGCTCCAAAAGGTTCGTCTAGCAGCAGCACTTTCGGTTGAACTGCTAGAGATCTCGCCAAAGCAACCCGCTGCCGCTGACCCCCGGAAAGTTGCGAAGGATAGCGATCGCCCAAACCTTTCAACTGAACTAAATCTAAAAGTTCATCAACCCGCCTGCGAATAGAGTCTTTAGGAACTTTGCGAATTTCCATCGCAAAAGCAATATTTTTCCGAATAGTCATGTGTTTGAACAAAGCATAGTGCTGAAACACAAAACCAATATTCCGTTCCTGCACCGACTGGTGGGTAGCATCCTCGCCGATCAGGTAAATATGACCCGTGTCCGGCGGTTCGAGTCCGGCAATCATCCTTAGCAGAGTCGATTTCCCCGAACCGGAAGGCCCTAAAAGCGCGACTAGAGAGCCGTTTTTTATTTTCAAACTCACGTTGTCAATCGCGTGGAAGGAGCCGAAGTGTTTCGATACGTTCTCAATTGTAATGCTCATGACTTTGTGTACCTATTTTAGGAGTTGATGGTATTAACTCCATATATCTGACCGATTTACAGTAGTATATCCTGAAATTAATATTTTGCAAGGTCTGTAACTTTTTGTATTGTATTTCGAGCCATCCTGATGGGGACGGCGCTTGGAAGTTGACGCTGGCGGGCCGTCTGAGTTAACCCGCGAGGGTTTTCAGATGTGGCTTTAGCCGTAAAGGCGATCGTCGGAGAATAAGCCATGCTGAAATTACGTAGAAACCGGGTTTGATGGACGAAAATACTGCATCATAACCTTTAAAACCTTTAATCCCGGTAAAAAACCCGGTTTCTTTGCCGTCGCTCTATCTATATTTTACCGCTGCCGACAATTCCCCGACTCCCGGCGATATTAAAGATTTCATGTACAAATTGCTCAATCTGAGGTGCGATCGCACACAATTTAGATCACAATAGTTAATTCAGAAGCCCGCCAGCTTCACCTTTGAGAAACGGACAGAATAGTAAATTCTAACCAGAACACCACTATGGGAAAACCAACAGGCTTTATCGAATTCTTGCGCGAACTGCCCTCCGAACTCTCACCAGTCGAGAGAGTCCACAACTGGGACGAATTTCACCTACCGATGGATGAGGACAAACTCCGCAGCCAAGGCGCGCGCTGCATGGATTGCGGTATTCCGTTTTGCCACACGGGCACAATTATCAGCGGCATGGCCAGCGGTTGCCCGATTAACAACCTCATCCCCGAATGGAACGACCTAGTATATCGCGGACTGTGGAAAGAAGCCCTTGACAGACTCCACAAAACCAACAACTTCCCTGAATTCACCGGCCGCGTCTGTCCCGCCCCCTGCGAAGGCGCTTGCGTGCTCGGCATCAACAACCCGCCAGTCACGATTAAAAACATCGAAGCCTCGATTATCGATAAAGGCTGGGATGAAGGCTGGATTGCCGCCGAACCACCCGCCAAACGCACCGGCAAAAAAATCGCCGTCATCGGTTCCGGGCCCGCCGGTTTGTCCGCCGCCGCGCAACTAAATAAAGCCGGTCATTGGGTAACAGTATACGAAAGAGCCGATCGACCAGGCGGCCTGCTAATGTATGGCATCCCCAACATGAAGCTAGACAAAGAACAAGTCGTGATGCGCCGCCTCAAAGTCCTCGAAGACGAAGGCGTGACATTCGTCTGCAACACCGAAGTCGGCAAAGACTTGCCAGCAGAACAACTGCTAAAAGAATACGACTCCGTTGTGCTCTGTACCGGCGCCACCAAACCCCGCGACTTGGGCATCCCCGGCCGGGAATTAAAAGGCATCCACTTCGCAATGGACTTCCTGACTGCGAACACCAAAGCAGTTTTAGACAAGAGCACCAACGGCAACTTCATCTCCGCCGAAGGCAAAGATATCGTGATCATCGGCGGTGGCGACACCGGCACCGACTGCGTGGGCACATCCATCCGCCACGGCTGCAAAAGCCTCGTACAGCTAGAAATCCTGCCCAAACCGCCCTCGGAACGCGCGGCCAACAATCCCTGGCCTGAATGGCCAAAAGTCTACCGTCTCGACTACGGCCAAGAAGAAGCCGCAGCCAAATTCGGCGATGACCCCCGCGGCTATCTCACCACGGCGACAAAGTTCGAGGGCGACGAAAACGGCAATGTCAAAGCTGTGCACACCGTTGAGGTGGAGTGGGCGAAAAACGAGAAAGGGCAGTTTATTCCGAACCACATCCCCGGCACCGAAAAAGTGTTGCCGGCACAGCTTGTTTTGCTAGCGATGGGCTTCCTCGGCCCGGAACAGCCCTTGCTGGATGACTTGGGATTGGAACGTGACGCCCGCAGCAACGTGAAAGCCGAGCACGAAAAATATACAACCAGCATTCCGGGAGTTTTCGCGGCTGGTGATTGTCGCCGGGGACAAAGTTTGGTGGTTTGGGCGATTAACGAAGGGCGGGGCGTGGCCCGGGAGTGCGACCTTTATCTGATGGGGAGCACTGATTTGCCTTAGTTGGTAGGTGTGGGTCGATCGAGATTGTTTAATTTCCCATAATTTACAGCTTATTCCATGTAGATGTAGATCGCGATCGACCGGGTTTCGAGCAACAGAATCAGTAATGATGCGAGAACTGTAAAGAAACCCCTTGACACTCCCCGAGCTGAAGCTACGGGGATTCTTAAGACAACAATTGGAGTCTTAAAGGCGATGCCAAAGCACCTCTACCGATTCCACTTAGATCGAGTCCAAGCATTATCGCTACTTTTCTAGCAATGTTCGCACAACCGTTACAATCTGCATTGATTAACCAACCTTGAGCCGTTCGGTACAAACCGCGTTTAACTCGTTTACCACTAGGAAGCCACCCTTCGGGTTTTTCGCCAAATTTAGGTAGCAAATCCTTGTCAACAAACGAAGCTTTAGAAGAATACGATTCTTCTGTTTCAACGAACCTTAAACCGTATTGCTCGCACAGTTGAGCTATTCTGTCTTTCAGTCTGCCCGTAGGGATTTGTACAAACTTTTGATTAGTTTTGCTTCCCATATTGGTAGACTCTTTTTGTCCTTTATTCCAACCAAAAACAACTGTTCCAATTTTGTTGTCTAAACAGTGCTGAATTACTTTCCTTGCTGCTTTGTTAACAGCGTCTCGCATTTGGCGATTCCGTTTTTCAGTTAATCCTGCCAACCGTTTAGACCAGTAGCCGTTAGATTTCCCCTCCCTAAGAAAAGCAACCCGTTTATTGTATCCTTGGTTGAGGGACTTGAGATGCTTGCCGTCAACAATAAAACTTGTGCCTACATTGCTCACGCAGGTTAGCCAGTTGTCTATTCCGTGGTCAATTGCCAAGCATTTAGCCTGGTCTACATTTGCTTGAACATCCTCTGTTTTGTAAATTAACTCCAAGTAGAAACAGCCATTTCGAGGAAGTATGCGATATTCTCGAATAATCTTAAAATCCAGATTAGATGGCATTGGTAGGAAAAACGCATCTAACCCAAACCACGCCTTAACCTTGCTTCCCAGAGGAAATCGCAGCATCCCATTCTTAAGTTTTACGGATCTTCCTGTAAATGTCACAAGTGCCATTCCGCCTTTACGGTATCCCGGCAATTTAGGACACTGCGTAACCGTTCCATCCTTAACTCCTCTGAGTAAGCCCATAAAAGACTTAAAAGATTCTGCTACCCCTGTTAGAATTTGCTGAGCTGTATCTGAATAGAACGCTTGATAGTGCAAGTTTCTATTTTCATTTCCCAAGACTTTATGTAGCTTGGCACGGTTCGGGATTTTCCCAGTTTTAAAGTATACCTGGCGAGCATAATAGATACCGCAATTAGTAAGCTTTGCTGATTCAGAACACAGATATTCTAAGATTGATTGAGTACCTGAACTAGCTCGAATTAGATGTTGCTGACAGCCGAACATTGCTAAACCCTCCTGTTATTTAGAGTACAGCAAACAACAGAACAATCTATTAATAAATGTTTCGATTCTGAACGCAAAAAGACGAAACAAAGCCGTCAAGCGAAGGACGGGGCTTCAGACCCAATTATTTGGTGAGAGCGCGGTGTACTTCATAAACCTGGAATACGCTGTATTATGCCCGTAGGGGCGGATTCGCCAAGATTTTGATTTAAAAACCCAAAATGTTGTAAACCCGCCCTTTGTACCTTGAAATAGGTAGATTGCGATTTACCGTTGGGTGGGGGCGGGTTTACGAAATTATGGATTTTAGGCAAATATTGTTGGTGAAACCCGCCCCTTGTATCTTAGGAATCAAAAATAAATAAGTTGATGAGTTATCGGTTATAACTGACATCTTGCAGCAATATCAATAAGAGGATTTTTCGTGGGGTCGGGCGGGTTTATAGAACCTATTTGCAAGCTTTAAGGCTGTTGGCGAACCCGCCCCTACGGCTAATTGAGAATGGTGCAAGATATCAGTTATAAGGAAAAAATTTTAAGATTACAATCTTCACTCCTACAGAGATCAACTTACAACTGATTTTTCTCTTTAACTATTCTAATTTACTTTTAAATCGATGTCTGATTCTAATTCACTTGAGTCAGAAATGAAAAACGGTTCTTCCTTACTTGGTATGCTAAATCAATAGCTAAATCAGTCAAATAAATTGAGGTTAAAAATATGTGTCCCAATCTTGCAGAAAGGCATAAATTACAAGAAAATTTCCGAGAAATATTTGAGTAAAAAAAACAAATTGGTTGAGGGCATTGTTTAGAATTGGTATCTGCCAGGAAAGAACTCAACAATATTTTCCAGATACTGTTAAGACTATTACTAATTGGTTTGACGAGATAATTGCTTACTTTGATAATAGGACAACAAGTGGTATTGTTGAAGGTATTAACAACAAGCTTAAGTTAATAAAACCTTCTGCATATCGCTTTATAAATTTTGAAAACTACAAAAATAGATGTTTGCTTACTTGGTATTTTAATTATTAGTTTGGCATACCAAGTAAAGAAGAACCGGAATTATTTATAATGAAATAGCCGTGCTTCTTGTTGGGTAGACAAAGCGTTTTATCAGGTTTAATAGCAGGTGTTTTCTTATTGTGGATTCAAAAAATTACCTAATTAATTTTATAAATTTTCGATAAATTTAATTTTAATCTATTAAAATATCAAAAAAATTTGGGCTATTAAACTACTAAAATAAGATAATTTACTTGCTAATCGCTAATCGCCCCAAAGCAATTAGCAATTAGCAATTTTACTCAAATTATCACATTTTGCTGATAATTCTTTGCAGGATTTCCACGCCTGTTAACGCTTGCCAGCCAAACAGCCCCAAGAGCACAACATTCAGAAAGATGTGAGTGTTTCTCGCTAAATCATTGCCTTTTTGCATCAAAGGTGTCAGCGAGGCAGAAATGGCAATTATTGCCGTCATTCCCAATCCTGCTACTAAGTGCGGGGCGACAAATAGTTTGCCGTTGTTGATGTAGGTGACAGCCATTCCGCCCACTGCACCCGTTACCATCAAGGCTAGCAGCAAAGAACCCATCTGGTGATGCTTGATGTTGAATTTGCCCTTAATTAACTCTTTTTTGACTTCGCCTTCGGCGCTTCTGGTACGTCTGATTTGCAGGCCGAGATACAAAGCATAAAATGAGATGGCCAGCAGTACCCACATTAAAACTGGGTGGAAGAATTGGCTCCAAACTTTCACTGACTGAGGAATTTCGAGATTCATAGTGTTCTGAGGATTAGCAAACATACTTCATAAAACTTAGCATACCAGTCAGGCCGTCTCGTGCGACGGTAAAAATATACGGTATGAGAGACTATTATGGCTGCCACTAAACAAGACGCTGTATTGATTCAAGCCGCCAAGACTGGCAACATTATTCACGTCCAAGCTTTACTCGCTAAGGGTGTTAACGCTAACGCCAAAGACTCTGAGGGGACGACGGCTTTGATGTTTGCTGCCCAAAAGGGCTATACAGAAATCGTGCGTACTCTACTAAACAATGACGCTAATGTCAACCAGGTGAGCAGGCGTTTTGGGCTGACGGCTTTGATGCTGGCGGCGGCTCACAAACAGGCTGACTCTGTGCGACTGTTGCTGGCGGCGGGTGCTGATGTTAATGCTAAAAATGATGATGGAAGTACGGCTTTGATGGCGGCTTCTCTCAAGGGCGATATCAATGTTGTGCGGATGTTACTTGATGCTAATGCTGATGTAAATGTCCGAGATAAAGATGGAGATTCTGCTCTGAAAATAGCTGCTTTATCGGGTCACGAAGCTGTTGTCAAAGCTTTGGTGGATGCGGGTGCGGTTGCTGACAATTCTATGCTGTTTTTAGCTGTCCGTCAAGGTAGCGCTGAAATTGTGCGAATTTTGCTCAAGTGTGGGGCGGATGCTAATGTTAGAAATCTAGAGAGCAAAACTGCTTTGATGCTGGCTGCGACGGCGGGAAATTTGGCTGTTGTCGAGGCGCTGTTGGCTGCTGGTGCTGATGTCGAAATTCCCGACAAAAACGGAGAAACTGCTTTAACTTTGGCTGCGGATTCTGGCAATACTGATGTGGTGCAAACTTTGCTTGGTGCGGGTGCTAATGCGAATGTAAAAAATGGAGATGGGGGCACGGCTTTGATGGCGGCTGCTGCTGGGGGAAATGCGCCGATCGCCCATATCTTACTCGATGCTGGCGCGGATATCAACGCTAAGGATAAAGATGATGAAACTGCTTTGAATTTTGCGGTGGTTGAAGGCTGCGAAGATGTGGTGGAATTGCTCTTAAACCGAGGTGCTAGTGTCGGTGCTAGAAATAGGTTGGGCGATACGCCTTTACTGGTGGCGGCTGTTCACGGCCACAGTGCGATCGTATCGGCTTTGCTGCAAAAAGTAAACTCAAATCGGGATGAGTTTCTGAATGCTAAAAACTTTGGGGAGACGGCTTTGACGCTGGCTGCTTTTCACGGACATACCGAGACTGTGAAGGCTTTGCTTGAGGGCGGTGCTGATCCGAATGTCCCGGCGGATTTGGGGAAAACGGCTTTAATGAAGGCGTGCGATCGCGGTTATATGGCGATCGTCCAATTATTAGTCGAAAAAGGTGCCGATGTCAACGTGCTGGATGATTCGGGCGCAACTGCTTTAATGTGGGCCGCACATCGGGGTTATCCTGATGCAGTAAAGATTTTAATTGATGCTGGTTCAGAACTAAACCACAAAAATCCGGGAAATTATACAGCTTTAATGCTGGCTGAGTTTAAGGGTTATTCTAATGTGGTGAAATTGCTCAAAAGTGCTGGAGCACTGGAGTAAGAATGAAATAGTTTTGAGTAAGGTAATTCTGTAATTCTGAGGGTAGGCTTTGGGAAGTGAAGAATCTCCTACCAAATTCATAAAATAGCGCTACATATCTACCCCCCCCAACCCCCCCTTATTAAGGGGGGGAGTAAAACTTTCTATGTAGCATAACTTTATGAAATTGGTATCAGATATCGGGACTTACCCATTGTAATGGTGTGGCAATAATTTGAGATTCTTCGCTTCACTCAGAATGACATAATTAGGTGATTAGTGCGTCCCGGACAATGAATTATATCATGTCCGATCGATTAACCATAATATCCCGGTCGGGCGGGTTTTTGAGATTGTCAATTATTGGCGATTATGGTTGGTGGAACCCGCCCCTACAAAAATCGCGGTAGCTCGACCCGACATGATATTAACCTCAATTTGCTTTACGTACCCAGCCGTTAATAGTAAAGCGGCTATCAGCAAAAGCTTTTGAGGGACAGCTAACTCGCAAAACTTCGTGCATATAGCGACTCAGAAAAAATACTATGCTGTTATTGCGAGGTTCAACAGTTCTGAATGTCTTGTCTGCAACATAAAAATTGTTCTCGATTTTGCTGTCATAAATTTGCAACTCGCCACCGGAAAAAGCCTTGGGTTCTCGATAGAAATAGTAAACGTAAGTAAAAAATCGGCTGGCGGTATCTGGCGAGCCACTGTCGTTGTGAAGTTTATAAAAGTTGTTGTCATTGTGCATGGTTAACTGAGCTTCTATCTCACCAAGCGGAAATGAGGGAATATTTAATTTTTGCAGCACGTCGGGGAGAATTGCTTTGATGCGATTAACCATCAGTTCGGAAAATTCGGGGAACGAGTGGAGTACCATCGAACGGCGGTAATCTTCGGCATTGGTTGAGGTGCTGGTAGTCACAAATTGTGATTCTTTTGCTAAGACATATTTAATGAGTTTGTTTTTTTCAGCAGGTGTCAAAAAGTTGTCTATTTGGGCGTAGCGAGATATTAAGTCGTCATTTACCGGCGGCGCAGGGGCAGGAATTTCTGCGGGAATTTCTGCGGGAATTTCTACAGGAGTTGCAGGCTGCTGCGGTTGCAGTTGCTGCAAGTAAATTGGGGGTTCTGTGACTAATCCGACTAGGTGTTCGCCGGGAAAAGAAAGGGCGGAACGCCCGTCGTCTATGGGGATTTGAAATAAGGGCGAAAAACCGAGTGTTTGTTGAGTGCGATCGACTAATGTTTTGATCAGGCTGTGCAATAATGGTGTATCAGATTTGAGGGTGACGGTGCATTGATGTCCCCCGGTGAGCAGGATTTTGACTTTTATGTCTTGGGGTTTAATTTGTGGTTGAATTGTGCTAGTCATAATTTTTGAAGGACGCAACTGGGAATTTGGTACGACATAACAGTGTTGATTGGTGTCATAGCCTTCCCGATCCCCCCTAACCCCCCTTAAAAAGGGGGGGACAAGAGTGTAAAAGTTCCCCTTGTTAAGGGGGAGACAAGAGTGTCAAAGTCTCCCGTCTTAAGACGGGAAAGGATTCTTCTCAAAGTCCCCCTTCTTAAGGGGGATTTAGGGGGATCGAGACTTAGAGTAAAACCAGAGATACAAATAATTTCCGACTTAAGTTAAGACCAATAAACACTATTGTATCCCTACAATATGGCACACAATTGAAAATTGCTTTAGGTCTTATTCCTAATGCAAGAAGTGGCGGATATCAGTGAAAACCATTGTGATTCCGAGTTGGTTGGCCGCTTCAATGGAATCTCGATCGCGCATACTTCCTCCCGGTTGGACGATCGCAATTATTCCAGCCTCAGCCGCAGTTTTGACTGAATCATCGAAGGGGAAGAAACCGTCACTGGCCAAAATCGCTCCTTTGCTTTTGTCTCCTGCTTGTTCCAATGCTAGTTTAACCGAACCCACGCGATTCATTTGTCCGGCGCCGACACCGATTGTAGTGCGATCGCGCGTCACAACGATCGCATTTGATTTGACGTGTTTCGCTACTTTCCAAGCAAACAGCAATTCTTCCAACTCTGCAGCCGTCGGCTGTTTCTCAGTAACAACCCGCCATTTGCTAGTTTCTTCTACTACATTATCTGAGTCTTGCACCAGCAAACCGCCTGCAATGATTTTAACAGTTTGTGGCGGCCCTTGAGTCAAATCTGGCAAAATTAATACTCGAACTTTTGCCTTTTTCTTGATAATTTCTTCTGCCTCTGGTTCGCACCCCGGCGCGACAATACATTCTAAAAATGTTTGAGTTAACGCCGTTGCGGTAGCAGCATCAATCGGGCGATTGAGGGCGACAATTCCACCGAAAGCTGAGACTGAATCGGTGTCGAAGGCTTTTTGATACGCTTCAGAAATAGTTGTTCCCAAGGCTGTGCCGCAAGGATTTGTATGCTTCAGAATAGCGGCGGCAGGTGTGTCGGGGAATTCTACGATTAGCCGCCTTGCTGCTTCTAAATCTACTAAATTATTGTAGCTTAATTCTTTGCCTTGCAGGATGGTGCTAGTCGTCCAGCCTGTCGGTGTAGTTCCGCTTTGATACCAGGTGGCGGCTTGATGGGGATTTTCGCCGTAGCGGAGAGTTTGCAACTCTTTTCCTGATAAATTAAACTCGTCTGGTAGCGAAGATTTTTCAGCGGATTGGCTGCTGCTGAGATAAGTTGCGATCGCGCGATCGTAGTTGGCTGTATGTTTAAAGGTTTCTAGAGCGCATTTTTGCCGAAACTCTAAGGATGCTTCGCCACCATTTTCCCGCAGTTCTTTTAAATAAGTATTGTACTGTTCTGGGTCGCACAAAACTGTCAAATGAGCGTGGTTTTTGGCGGAAGCTCTCAACATGGCCGGCCCGCCGATATCTATCTGCTCAATGGCGTCGGCTAGAGTAACTCCTGGTTTAGAAATTGTCTCTTCAAATGGATACAGATTGACTACAACTAGATCGATCGCCCGAATTTGATTTGCGGTTAAATCTGCGAGGTCTTCCGGTACGTCGCGGCGTGCTAAAATGCCACCGTGGATTCGTGGGTGAAGTGTTTTGACTCGCCCTCCCAAAATTTCGGGGGAACCAGTATATTCTGCAACTTTGGTGACTGGGATGCCTGCTTCTTTGAGAGCCGTTGCTGTCCCGCCACTACTAATTATGTCAAATTCAAATTCTTCTACTAGACTGCGCGCTAAGTCGATTAGTCCGGTTTTATTGGATGTGCTCAGAAGTGCTAGACGTGCCATTGGTTTGAAGTTGCGATCGCAAAAATAGATAGGTTATATTCTATACCAAATCGGCCCGCAGGGAGATGATTTGGTCATGGCTAATTATGATTATTTTTAATAATCAAAGATGAGTTCGCTTATTTGTGACCATATTTTTTGTCAAATTTATATAATATTTTATACTGACCAGTGGTTTCTAGATATCTAGAACTTGCGCGTGGAACTGATTATTTTGTGAGTGCGAGGGGGATTGAAGCCATATCCAGCTTGCACAGTTCGTGTCGCTACGTAAGTGTCAATGTTGTTGAAATTACTTAATAAAACTTAATAGATAATTATAGGGCGATCGCTCTTGAATTTTAACGATGTTTTATGATGAATTCTAAAAGTAATGTGCTAGCATCGGGTGTAAATTGCTCTCTCCCTAAATTTCCCGAAAAATAGGGCGATCGCCACACATTAATCTAAACAATAATTTGGTAGGGTTAACATATGTTTTTTCAAGAAGCAGATCCAGAAAATAAGCTCAGTAATATTAGCAGGAATCATAAACAAACTGCTCCCAATCTGACTAATAGAACAGGCTACCAACAGATTTCAAAAAAAAGAATCCAGAATTCACCAGAGACCAATATTTCCGAAGCTTATAGTGTTAGTTTGTGCGAATTGCAGCAGATGGAGCGAGCAATGGAACAGCTAAAGCAGGATTTGAAAGCTAGCGAATCTCGGTTTAGGAATGTGATAGAAAAAAATGCCGACGGCATCGCAATCGTTAACAAGCGAGGACTTGTCTGTTTTGCCAACCAGTCAGCAGAAGCGCTGTTTAACTGCACGGCACAGGAACTTTTAGGTCAAGCATTTTTTGGCAATTTAGTAGTAGAAGTTTCAGCTTGCGACCTGGAGATGGCGACGGATATTATTCCCCAAGTTGGAAAAACAGAAGCACCAGGAACTCGCGTCGTGCAAACAGAAGTTGAAGCTATTCGCAAGCAAAAAGCAAATGCTGTAGTAGAAATGCGGGTGGTGGAAACGGAATGGGATGGAGAAATGGCTTATTTAGCTACGCTACGGGACATTACCGATCGCAAGCGCGCAGAAGAAATGCTTTGGTTGTACGATCGAGCTATCGCAGCTACTAGCACCGGAGTTACGATTTCTGACGCCACTGACCCCGAAAATCCAATTATTTATTGCAATCCAGCATTTGAAAGCATGACAGGTTATCGGCGGCAGGAAATTATCGGAAAAAACGGCCGATTTTTGCACGGAAGCGATACGGATCCGGCGGCAGTAGAAATAATTCGCCAAGCCTTGCAAGCAGAAAGCGAATGCAAGGTAATATTAAAGAATTACCGCAAAGACGGAACCGCTTTCTGGAATTGTTTCTCCATATCTCCCGTGCGCGATCGAATGGGCCAATTAACTCATTTTATTGGCGTACAGAGAGACATCACTGAGCGCAAACAAGCCGAAGAAGCCTTGCATAATTCCGAAGCACAAAGCCGAGAACAAGCAGCTCAACTAGCAGCCACACTGGAGCAACTCAAAGCCACTAATTCCCAATTAGTTCAAAGCGAAAAAATGTCTAGTTTGGGATTGCTACTTGCGGGCGTCGCTCACGAAATTAACAACCCAGTCAGCTTCATTTACGGCAATCTCGCTCATCTGACAAATTATACTCAAGACTTGTTTGATCACCTCGAACTCTATCAACAGCACTATCCTAATCCAGTCGCGGAAATTCAAGAGGAAAGAGAAAAAAATGATCTCGATTTTTTAGCTGAAGATTTACCTAAAATACTATCTTCAATGAGCGTTGGTGTCGATCGCATTTGCCAGATTGTGCAGTCGCTGCGGAACTTTTCGCGGCATGACGATTCACAGATGAAACCCGTTAACCTCCACGAAGGTATCGACAGCACGCTGTTAATTCTCAATCACCGTTTGAAAGGGAACGGAGAAAAGCAGCCAATTCAAATTGTAAAACACTACGGAAAATTGCCGACCGTTGAGTGTTTTGCTGGGCCGATCAATCAAGTTTTTATGAATATCCTCAGCAATGCGATCGATGCTTTAGAAGATGCGAACAGTAGGCAAAATTGTCGAGAAATGCTAGAAAATCCCAGCCAGATTATGATTGGTACGGAAGTTGTCGGCAATTTTGTAGAAATTAAAATTGCCGACAACGGGCCGGGAATAACTGAGGAAATCAAACAGCAGATATTCGATACATTTTTTACTACCAAGCCCATTGGCAAAGGCACGGGAATGGGTTTGTCAATTAGCTATCAAATTATTGTAGAAAAACACAAAGGCGAATTATCTTGTAATTCGGAATTGGGGAAGGGCACGGAATTTATTATCAGAATTCCGATCGCACATTAGCGCGGAATGTGCAATCTGCACCTTACCAACTTGATATATAGGCAAGCAAGCGAGCGGGATGCTCGCACTCCTACAAAACGAGAAAAATCGTTTTTTCTCGTTCCCAGACTCTGGCTGGGAACGCATACTTAAAGGCTCTGCCTCCCCATTCTAGAAACAATTTCAGGGTGTTTTTCTGCTCACTTTACCCGCATAAATAGGGAATTAAAAAACCTCCGCACCCTCCAACTTCTTAAAAGTTTCAACCTTAGCCCTCGCCGCTTCGCCGCAAGTCTTCGGCGTCGGAAACATCTTCCCAGGATTCGCCAAACCTTTCGGATTAAACACCTGACGCACCCACTGCATCGTCTCCAAATCTACCTCCGAAAACATATCCGGCATAAAACACTTCTTGTCAGCACCGATGCCGTGTTCCCCCGAAAGACTTCCCCCAACTTTCACACAAAGCCTGAGAATTTCCCCCCCCAATTCTTCCACTTTTTCCAGCGCACCTTTTACCGAGTTATCGTACAGAATCAGCGGGTGCAAATTCCCATCTCCCGCGTGAAATACATTGGCAATTCGATAACCGTATTTCTCGCTCAAGCCCTCAATTTCTTTCAAAACATAAGCCATTTGCGTTCGTGGAATTACGCCGTCTTGCACGTAATAATCCGGGCTGAGATGACCCGCCGCCGCAAAAGCAGCTTTCCGCCCTTTCCAAATTTTTAGGCGCGTTTCCGGGTCAGTTGCCGTGGTGATATTTCGCGCTCCGTTATGCTTGCAAATATCAGCAATCCGCTGTTTGTTTGTGGCAACTTCCACTTCTAAACCGTCGATTTCTACCAGGAGAATTGCCGCCGCATCGCGGGGATAACATCCAGTTGCCACCACATCTTCCACAGCATTGATGCTGATGTTATCCATGATTTCCATGCCGCCGGGAATAATGCCAGCGCTGATAATATCGGAAACTGATTCGCCCGCTGCTTCTATACTGGAAAAATCCGCTAGGAGAACGCAAATTGATTCCGGCGCTTTGAGAATTCGCAAAGTAACTTCTGTGGCGATTCCTAAAGTGCCTTCGGAACCGACAAATACACCAGTTAAATCGTAACCGGGCATTTCGGGAATTTCGCCACCGACATCGACAATAGAACCGTCGGGAAGTACCAATTTTAATCCTAAAACGTGATTCGTTGTGACTCCGTATTTGAGGCAGTGAACGCCACCAGAATTTTCGGCAACGTTGCCGCCAATCGAACAAATAATTTGACTGGAAGGATCGGGCGCGTAGTAGAAACCGGCGCCGCTAACTGCTTGCGTTACCCAGTTATTAATTACTCCCGGTTGCACGACTACTTGCTGATTTTCTAAGTCTACTTTTAGGATTTTTCGCATCAGGGCAGTGACAATCAGCACGCAGTTTTCTACAGGCAAAGCGCCGCCGGAAAGGCCGGTTCCTGCGCCTCTAGCCACCCAGGGAATTGAGTTGCGATCGCATATTTTGACCAATTGCGCCACTTCCTCCGTAGTTCGAGGCAATACCACCACGGCGGGGCGCTGGCGGTAGCTGGCGAGTCCGTCGCACTCATAGACAATCAATTCTTCGCGACGCTGCACTACGCCATTTTTGCCGACTACAGCCTCGAATTCTTTAATAACGGGTTTCCAGTTGCGTTCTGTTTCTACGGCTATCATTAGTGATTTTTATTAGGGAACTATCAATAATATTGTTGCAAATTTTACTAAGTTTAGCCAATTATTTTTCTAAGGGTTGCAATATTGACACAGGGAAGGATCGGCAGTCTCTCGACCGTCGGGAAATAGTTTTTCTTTAGTATAACCGCAGTTTTTGCATTTATAGATTGCCGATCGCGCTAGCTGAGTCGGAAAATAGCAAAGTTCGCAGGGCAATCCGATTTTCGTCTCAGCTATATCGAATCCCGGCCAAGCGCACTCCGGGCAGAATTGCTTGAATTTTTTAACTAAATCGAGAGTTGCATTTTCGATGTTTTTCATCCGAGTTGGATTGTACATCGCCCGCATATCTGTTTCGATGTGAACTCGACCGGTTGACGATTTTTTTAAGCCTGCTGTCACAGCATCAAAAAGTTGTTTTTCTGTCCTAATGCCCTTGAGAATTTCGCCGTTACCGATGGCAGCGTCGCCAACTATAACCACCAGTGCGTGTTCGGGAAATCCAGCTTTTTTCGCAAAATCCTCTGCTTCTTTTATACTGGAAACTAACTGGTGACTGTAGTTAGTTTCAACGGAGAAAGAGTCCCCAATTAATTCTAAATTGTTGGCTCGATCTAATAAAATTACGATTTCTCTGTTCGCTGGCAGATACGGCATCATTGGATGAGGGCCGAAAGTACCTTCGCTGGCAAAGGCAAGAGTTTCGCCCGCAATTTCTAGGGCTTTTTGTGCTTTCTGGCGTGCTGCTTCTATTTGTGTTCCTAAGCGTTTAACTTCTCTGGTGAAGGTGCCGAAACTGTCTGTGTCAAGTGCCGCAGGTACTAGGATATTTACGCCTAATTCTCGTTCCAAAACGGGAGCCATCACCCGTTCTTTTTGGTGCATGGTAGCAAGAACTGCAGTGCGATCGCTCAATAATTGATTGGGATTCACAGGCTCAGAAATATTAGACATACAGCAGCATTATTTTAGGAAAAAAAACTCACATACACCCTTTCCACCGCCCCACAACCGATAGAAACCCTGACTTAACTTCCGAATATAAATTTTAGAACTCAGTTAAATATCCGTGATATTCACCTGTGGACTTAATTTAAAATTCTCCAATCGTCAATCTAAAATCTAAAATCTAAAATCTAAAATCGTATTAGTTGCCTCCAGTCACTCCCCCAGCTTGACCTCTGAGTACAAAAATTACTCCCGTCATAATTAGCGCCACGCCTACCAACCGCAGCGGCGGCAAAGGCTCGTGAAATATCAGTTTGCCACCTAAAACAGTAAATAGGTAACTAATTGACAGTAAAGGCGAGACTATGCTAAGGTTTGCCCGCGACAAAACTACAATAAAGCCGATCGAAGAAATTGCATACAAAGAAAGACCAGTTACTATCAACGGCTGAGTAGCCATTGCTATAATTTTTTCTATTAAATTAGCAGCGCCAATGGGCCCTAATATTTTAGCTCCTGCCTTCAGACTAAATTGACCTGCGACGCCGCACAATATTGCAGCAAGCAATAACAAAAACACGCTTCTATTCATAAATTTACTAACCTATAGTACAATCAAAAATTGCCGTTCCCAAAAACCTGAAAAACTTTAATTAAGTTTGGCTAGGTTTTATTCACCACTAATATTTTAAGCAGAGATACGGGAAAATCAAGTATGGTCGATCGCGATCGAGAGTGGAACAAATATATGGCAGAGCAGACCAACCCAAGCGGAGAATATACTCTAGAACTATCGATACTCATGCCTTGTCTGAACGAAGCAGAAACTTTAGAAATCTGCATCGAGAAGGCGCAGAAGTCCCTGCGCGAACTTGATATTGCCGGCGAGGTCATCATAGCAGACAACGGTAGCACTGACGGTTCTCAAGCTATCGCTACCAGAATGGGAGCGAGAGTCGTACCCGTAGCAGCCAAAGGCTACGGCAGCGCCCTGATGGGAGGCATCATCGCAGCGCGCGGAGTTTATATTATCATGGGCGATGCTGACGACAGCTACAATTTTTCCAACCTCGGCTTTTTTGTCAACAAATTGCGAGAAGGTTTCGACTTAGTAATGGGAAACCGGTTTCAAGGGGGCATCAAACCGGGTGCAATGCCGCCGCTGCACAAATATTTAGGAAATCCGGTGCTGACATGGGTTGGGCGGCTATTCTTTGCAAGTCCCGTCGGCGATTTTCACTGCGGACTCAGGGGTTTTAGGAGAGACTCAATTTTGAAACTCGACTTGCAAACAACGGGGATGGAATTTGCTAGCGAAATGGTGGTCAAGGCCTCTGTATACAAGCTGCGGATAACTGAAATCCCAACCGTACTTTCTCCCGACGGCCGCAGCCGTCCGCCGCACTTGCGAACTTGGCGAGATGGCTGGCGGCACCTCCGCTTTTTGCTGCTTTACAGTCCTCGGTGGCTGTTTTTGTATCCGGGTACTGCGCTGATGATTTGGGGTCTAATTGTTAGCATTTGGCTGTTGCCCGGTACTCAAAAGATTGGTAGTATCAGCTTTGATGTACACACGCTGCTTTATGGTGCGATCGCAATTATCATCGGTTTTCAAGCAGTAACTTTCGCTTTTTTCACCAAAATTTTCGCCATCAGCGAGAAATTCCTGCCCGAAGACCCTAAACTCAACAAAATATTTCGCTATTTCACCCTAGAGACAGGATTGATTGTCGGAGTCACGCTGATTTTAATCGGAATAGTTGGCTCGTTCTTGTCATTAACTATCTGGAGCGAAACGGCTTTCGGGACTCTCGACCCTTCTAAAACTCTGCGTTTGGTTATTCCCTCGCTCACTTGCCTGACTGTCGGTTTGCAGATGGTTTTGTCAAGCTTTTTTCTCAGCGTGCTGAGCTTGAAGCGTAGGTGATAACATTAAAGTTACTGCCAACATTCCTCAAAACTAAATCGCAATGCAGGGGAAGCTCAGGGCGATCGGAATGCAGGCAATATGGGGGCGATCGCACATTTATTCACTGCTTTTTACGTGATGTTCAACATAAGAACGCAGCACAGCGTTCATTAGAGATTGATAGCCTTTTCCTTGGCTTTTAAACCAATCTAATACATCGCTATCAACTCTTAAAGAAATAGCTTGTTTTGTCAGTGGTGTTACGAGTTTTGCTTTTTCCCAAAAATTCGCATCTAATTCAGGAATATCAGAGGTATCGATTGCAGATTCTGGAATATTCTCTAATTCTTCAAGTCGTTTGCGCGAGATAGTCATAGTAGGTATTTTTTTCTTGACGAGTGGCTTTTCTTGCAGAGATGATGCGGATAGCTCCATTTCTTTCAGTATGCGCTACGGTGACGATAACGACACCTTGTATGGCACCAATACTGATTTCTCGGATTTCTCCGTAGTCAAAACGCTCATCAATGGCATTAAAAACGATTCCGTCAAAGATTTCTTGAGCTTCTTCAAAGCTAATGCCATGTTTTTTGAGGTTTTGGGCGTTTTTATTTTCATCCCATTCAAACTGCATGATTGTGTATATACAAAACGTATATACTTATAAGATAGCATAACCGGATCGCGCTTTGGGAAGATAAGGGCGATCGCACTTCCTTCGATCCTAAATTGCTATAATGACAATCAGCTAAAAAGTCTCCACATAAGGCCTATGTCTACTTATAGCGAGGTACTGAGTCAGGTTCTAAGACTTGCACCAGATGAGCAACTGCGACTCATCTCTAAATTATTAGTATATGTTCGTCACCGGGTTCAGGCTAAACCTAGGCGGAGCATTTTAGAATTAGAAGGGTTGGGTGAAGAAATTTGGAATGGAATTGATGCTCAAGAGTATGTGAATCAGGAACGAGATTCATGGAATGGATAGCTCAGTTACAGATACAACCGTACTAAAGTTGCTATTATTTATTGATAATCCTACAGACTAGGAGATTAAGATGCAAGTCAAAGACATGACAGTTGACCAATTGCGGGACTTAATTCGGCATACCGTGGAACAGTGTTTAGAAGAATATTTGGGCGATCCTGATGCAGGTTTAGAAGTTAAGGAAGAAGTCAAGCTGAAATTGTTAGAGTCAATGAAGCGCAAACAAGCAGGAGAAAGTAGCGTCGAACCTGGGGAAGTTTCTCAAAAACTCGGCATTAAATCGTAATGAGCTATTCGGTTGAGTTGACAGCAGAAGCTCTGGTTAACCAAGAAAGATTGACCCTGGCTGTGCAGGAGCGTATAGGTAATAAAATCAATTGGTTGGCTGAAAATTTTGAACAAATTACTCCTATGCCGTTGTCGGCTAATCTGGCAGTTTTCTTTAAGTTAAGAGTGGGTGATTATCGGGTAATTTATTCTTTTGATGATGATTTAAATGTGATTACTATTCACCAGATTGGACACAGGAGAGAAATTTATGATTAACTGAAGTGCGATCGCGCTTTGGGAAAATTAAGGGCGATCGTATTTCCCCGAATCCAGAATTGAGATATAATAAATAACAAGCAAAAAAATCAACGAAATTTAGTGTAAGTTAAGATAGCTTATGTGGACTATTGAACAGATAGAAAATGCGATTCTCCAACTTCCGCCCAACAAGATTGGAGAGTTGTTAGAGTGGTTTCTAAAGTTGGATTACCAACGATGGGATGTTCAGTTAGAGAAAGATATTGCTGAGGGGAAACTGGATGCTTTAGCAGCCGAGGCGAACGCAGATTGTGAGAGTGGTAATTATCGAGCGATTTAATGCACTATACGAAGGAGAAAGTTTTGGGATTGTTACAATGCTTTGCCATCAAATGTACAAGCTACAGCAGATCAGTGTTATGAGTTGCTGAAGGCAGATCCGTCTCATCCTTCTCTGCATTTTAAGAAGGTTGGTAAGTATTTGTATTTAAGGGCCGGACAAGCTTATCGGGCGTTGGGTATTGAAATTAAAACAGGTATTTTTTGGTTTTGGATTGGTACTCACGCAGAGTACGATCGGCTGATTGGTAAATAAGGGCGCTGGTAAAAAATCCAGGTTGCGATCGCCTACCTGATGACTTAAAATAGAAGAGACATATAGCTCTGTGGTCAAAATGGACAGAATCTCCGTCAACCCTCAAATTCACTTCGGTAAGCCTTGCATAATGGGTACGCGCATTACTGTACAGAGCGTTCTCGAATTACTAAATGAAGGGCTTTCTTTTGGAGAAATTATCCGAGACTACTATCCAGATTTGGAAATGGATGATATTCGAGCGTGTTTGCGTTATGCGATCGCACTGGTGGCGGCTGAAGATGTGCATTTGGCCTTAGCTTAAATTATGAAATTTCTGATTGATCAAGATGTATATGCTGTCACCACAAAGTTTTTGATTGATGCAGGACATGATGTAATTGTTGTCGCTCAAATGGGTTTAACGCAAGCAAGTGATGAAGAAATACTGAGAGTAGCCCAAGCAGAAAATCGCATCCTGGTTACGCGAGACAGAGATTACGGAAATCTTGTTTTTGTGAGGGCGATCGGAACAGGTGTGATTTACCTTCGAGTCTTACCTAAAATGGTGAATGAAGTTCACAAGGAACTAGCAGGAGTTATAGAAAATTACTCTGAAGCAGAACTAAAAGGGGCATTTGTGGTTGTAGAACCCGATGGACATCGGTTTAGAAAACCGCTTATATAGGGTGTTAATTAGTTTGGTGTTGGAAAGCAAAGGGCGATCGTACTTTAGGAAGAAAAGGGCGATCGCGCTTTAGGAAGATAAGGGCGATCGCCTGTGATTCTATTTCAACTACGCAAACATCAAGCGACCTTTCGGTTGAGGAATAGGGCGACCCAGTGCGTTAGCCGTTTCTATCCACTCCTGCATCATAATTTCTAGATTTTGCAGTGCTTCTTGATAATTTTCCCCATCCGCAGCACATCCCGGCAATTCTGGTACTTCTGCAATAAATGCCTGGTCTTCCTCACTCCAGTAAATGATGACTTCGTACTTCATTAGGGAATTTCACCTTACTCAAAAAGGTCGCTAGGGTTCCTGTCCTAATTCTTTGCAAAACTCTAGATAATCATCGATGGAGTTGTGGAATTCTTGGCGAGCTTCTTCAATAGTTTGTGCCTTAAAAGTCACTACGTCATTAATATCGAGGACTCGCCCGAAAATAATTTCCGCTTCTAAATCTACTTCAATGCTAGCACTGTAACCTTTGTAAGTCATCATGGTTGTAATACTTCTTCCTTTTAACAAAACTCTAAATAATCATTCCTAATCACTGACATATTCGATACTCCAATCGTCTTCTGAGATCCCAACTGCTTCTAGAAAACGACGACAAAATTTTCTATGATCCTTCGCAGGTTTGTGTAAATTAACCCAATATCCATTTGTTAACTTCTGCCATTCATTTCCATCACTATTTTTATCCGGGCGATTCTCTTGGAAATGAGGTTTAAGTAAATTTCTAGCCTTTTCAAAGCGATCCGATCTATTTTTAATCACCCACTCACAGCATTGAATTGTAACTTGTCGCCAGGTTTGCTTAGGAAGTGGAATTTCGTCACCACAGATTTTAATCAAGCTTGGCTTACCGGATGTGCGAGTAGGAAATACTTCATGTTCTCCAAGAGATGGCCAAATTTCGATAAACTTAATGCTGAGAAAATTAGCTCGTTCGAGAATAGCTTTTTCATCCCATCGGTTAATAATTTGAGAAAAATAGTCACTATTAATTCGCAAAGCGTGTTCAGCCAGTTTTTGCTTTTTCACCAGAAATGATGAATTAGAAAGTTGTGAATTCCACTCAGGAGTAACTAAAGTTAAATTCCCCAAGGTATGTAAATAATCTCGGTAGATTTGTTGAAATTCACCTCCAAGTTCATTCTCCCAATCTTCGCTTGACGTTTGTGGCAAAATATGCTCAATAGTTGATTTTTGATCAAGGACAGTAAACCCACCTTTTCCCTTAGACAAGTGGCGATTAATTGTTTCTATAACAAGACATATTTTGTGAGTGTTTTTCTCATAAAGTTGACGGCTTTTAATTGATTGTCTAACATCATTATCATTAGGATATTGCTTGGCAATCAAAACTTTTTGCAAAGCTTCTGGCAAAGTGATTTCTTCATCTTCATTTTTCATTGCTTCTACATCTTTCCAAATGGAGGGGAACATTTTATTAAGATAGTTTGTTTGTTTTCCACAAATATACCGACGAACCAAATAATTTTCTAGTGATTTTAAGCATTCGATAAACTCCTCACGATCAATCTTTTGAGATTTATACTCATTATAGAGCGTTAATAAAAACGGATAAGCAGTAGAAAGGTCGAAAGTATTGAGGCGCAATAATACTATTTTAATATTTTCGTTGTCTTCATTGTCAGGTCGCAGTAGTTTGTCATAATATTCAGCAAATTTTAGGAGATTAGCAATTTCTAGGACAAATGCTTGGTCATCTAATTTTTTACAATAATCACGAAATCGTGCATAAATATGGGATTCGGCACAAAGATTTCTCGTTTCCATTGCTAAATAATGCCGAAGAAAAGCCGTTAATTCACCCATCCCTGATTTCCCAACTATTCGTTTTTCTTGCAATAATCCCTCAATTTTTTCCCAATATTTAGTAAAAGCATTTTCTTGCTGAGATGTTGGTAACATCATCGCCATATAGTTGCGGACTAAATCTGCCTGAGTTAACGGTTTGCCTTTGGCATTCAGACTTTCAAAAATATGATAAGGATTTTCATCTTTATTAAGTTCTATGAAAACAAGTTGAAAACAGTTCTGTAATACTGTAAAAAACTTACCAATATCTAGTTCACCTTCTTTAACTTTAGATTCGATTTCGGGAAGAAAATAATTATAAGCTTTAGGTATGCCAGATTCAGTAAATTGCTTATAATTTCCTTCTAAAATAATCGCTTGATAAGCTTGGCGATCGCCATATTTATTGGTTGGTAAAAGTTTAAAATAAACATCACCTTCGCCTTCTTCATCTGAATTGACTACAAATTTATTGATTTTCTTAGCAAGCTTTTGATCGGTGGGCTTGATAATATCCCGCAAAACAAGAAATAGTAAGGATAAGGTTGTCAAACGTTGCTGGCCATCAACCAAGTTAAAAGCTGTCATTATGCCGCGTGTTCCATCATTGATGACTACCAGAGATCCTATAAAATGTTCTGGTTCTTTTTCGGGATCGTATTCATCATAAATTGCGATCGCATCCTTTAATAACACTTCCCATTCAGTTTTTTCCCAACTATATTGGCGTTGAAAGTGGGGCATAACATAATGAATTTCACCACCGGAACTGAAAACTTTGGCAATTTTCCAACTATCTGCTTTCATTGCCAATCACTCCAAATATATCTAAAGATTTGTTCGTCACTTAAGCCACAGGTATCGCTACCAAGTGGAATATTCTAATCATAGTCAAGAGGCAGGCCCAAAAGCCTGCCCCAAACTATCCTACTCTACCCCCTCAATCCGGTCTTCCACCTCCTGATAAAGTTCACGCAGACGATCCAAATTGTTCTCCGAAGTCTCCCAATAACCCCGGCCATTCACCTCAAGCAAAGTGCTGACAATCTTGCGGAAAGAATGAGGATTTAAGTTAAGCAAACGCTTCTGCATCTCCTCATCTTGGATAAACGTAGTGTTGACATCCTCATACACCCAATTATCCACAGCGCCCGCCGTCGCACTCCATCCAGTTGTATTCACCAGACGCTTAGAAATCTCCCGCACGCCTTCATAGCCGTGCGACAACATCCCCTCGTACCACTTCGGATTCAGCAGCTTAGTCCGCGAATCTAAACGCACGGTTTCTGATAGCGTCCGCACCTGCGCGTTGGCTGTGGTGGTATCAGCAACAAAGGATGCTGGTTTCTTCCCATCTGCGCGCAAACTGCCGATCAATTTAGTCGGATCAGAGTCGAAATAGTGCGACACGTCGGTTAGGGAAATCTCGGCAGAATCTAAGTTTTGGAAGGTGACTTCAGCAGTTTTCAAGGATGATTCAAAAATCTGCCGATCTTGTTCCATTGTTCCCGGATTGTCGGAAGAAAAGGCGAAGGATTTGCGAGTTAAGTACATTTCCTGCAACTCGGCTTCGCTTTCCCAAGTGCTGTTTTCCACCGCCAAGTTGACGTTAGATGAATAGGAACCAGAAGCATTGGAAAATACGCGGGTTGCTGCTTGTCGCAGGTTAATTCCCATTTCTTCCGCTTGCTTCAGGGCGTGTTTGCGAACGAAGTTCATCTCTAACGGTTCGTCGGCTTCCGCTGCCATTTTCACGGCTTTATCTAACAAATTCATTTGGTTGATGAACAAGTCGCGGAATACGCCGGAACAGTTAATTACTACGTCGATCCGAGGGCGTCCCAACTCTTCTAAAGAAAGCAATTCGAGTTTGTTTACCCGGCCCAATGCGTCGGGTACTGGCTTCACTCCCACCATCCACATTACTTGGGCGAGGGATTCGCCGTATGTCTTGATGTTGTCGGTTCCCCACAACACAACGGCGATCGTCTCTGGGTAATTTCCGCCGTTATCAACGCGCTGTCTTTCTAACAGCCGATCGACTACAACCTTAGCAGACTTAATCGCCCCTGTGGTGGGGATTGACTGCGGGTCCAAAGCGTGCATATTCTTCCCAGTCGGCAAAACATCCGGGTTGCGAATCGGATCGCCGCCTGGGCCAGGGATAATGTATTCGCCTTCTAGGGCGCGCAACAAAGCGCCTAATTCGTTATCGGCACAAACTTGCTGCAAGCAGAATTCCAGATACTCAAACAGCGGTTTAATCAGTTCTGGATCGACCTTTTTATAACCGGCGGCGTGCAGCGCATCAATCCAAGGTGTTTTCTTGCCCATGTTGAAGAAATTCAACTTAGAAACCAGGGAAACTCTACCCTCAGCATCGGTTTGTTCCTTCACCAAAGCGCTAACAGCATCGCGACAGGCTAAGGTGATGTTTTGCAACAATTCAACATCTGCTAAAATGCCTTTGTCGTTGTTGGTGTAGATATCGTCAATATTCCGATCGAGACTTTGAGCAATAATCCGCGACAAACTGATTAATCCGTCTTCTTCCCGGTCTAAATTGGCAATGTTAACCAAAGTTGCGATCGCCTCTTCAGCAGTCGGTGGCTTACCGATCACGTGCAAACCGCAAGGTAACAACCGCGACTCAATCTCCATCAACTTGCGGTAAACCAAGCCAACTAAATTATCCCGTTCCTCGGCAGTCATATCCGCAGCAACCCCTCGTTCTTGTTCGGGAGGTAACGCGATATCCTTATCCAAATTCACCAAACGGCATTTTTCGACGATCGCATCCACAATCGGCACACCGCGCCCAGTCTCTTTCAAAGTTTGATAAGAAGCAATTAACTCGCTGAGTTCCTGCAAACCTTTGTACAACCCAGCATTTTCAGCCGGAGGAGTCAGATAACTGATTGTTTCAGCATAACTGCGGCGCTTAGCAATTGTTGCCTCACTCGGATTATTAGCAGCGTAATAATAGAGGTTAGGAATCTTGCCGATCAAACTGTCAGGATAACAATCGACAGACATTCCCATCTGCTTACCGGGCATGAATTCTAGCGAACCATGAGTGCCAAAGTGCAGCACCGCATCCGCACCCCAAATGCGCTCCAAATATGTATAGTAAGCAGCAAAACCGTGGTGCGGGCTAGCAGAACGAGAGAATAACAACCGCATCGGATCGCCTTCGTATCCAAAAGTAGGTTGCACTCCGATAAACACATTGCCAAAATGTTTGCCAAAAATCAGCAAATTTTGTCCGTCGCTGTTCAAATGTCCCGGAGGCGGCCCCCAATTTTCTTGCAACCGTTCCGAGTAAGGAGTGAATTCTTCGTATTCAGCTACGGACATCCGGTAAGCAATATTTAATTCGGGACTTTGGTATTGGGCTGTTGCGTCGTGGATGACTTCTTGCATCAGTTTCTCGGCGGAATCCGGCAATTCTGGCAAGTCGTAACCGTTACCTTTTAAGGCTTTCAATACTTCGTAAATCGAGCCGAAAACGTCCAAGTAAGCGGCTGTTCCGACGTTGCCTTTGTCTGGCGGAAAACTGAAAACTGTGATCGCAACTTTTTTATCTAATTTTGGTTTGCGGCGCAGCATTGCCCATTTCATGGCGCGCTGGGAAATGGCTTCGATTCTATCTTGCAGGGCGATCGCCTTGCCAGTTGCGCCATCGCGTCCCGACACAATAATCGGTTCGATCGCACCATCCAACTCAGGAATCGCAACTTGCAGGGCAACTTGAATCGGGTGCAAGCCTAAATCGCTATCTTCCCATTCTTCTGTCGTTTGGAAAACCAGCGGCAAAGCCACCATGTAAGGGCAGTTTAGCTTTTTCAAAGTCTCGATCGCCTTCGGGTGATCTTGTTTCGCCGGGCCGCCCACCAAAGCAAAACCAGTCAGAGAAACCACCGCATCAACAATCGGCAGAGGTGTCACACCTTTTGCCCCGACTTCCAAGAAAAAAGTTTCCACTGGTTTCGAGAAGTCCAAACCGCCGGCAAAAATCGGTACAACTCGCGCCCCCATTGCCTCCAATTCCTGCACCATTGCTACATAGTGCGCGTCATCTCCGGTGACTAAGTGAGTGCGTTGCAACACTAAACCAATGCAAGGTGCGAGGGGATCTTTGAGATCCGCAGAAATATCTGTACGGGCATTAAACCAGGTCAGATATGCTTTTACATCTTCAAACATCGACGATGCCAAAGGATGCCAAATTCCCATGTCTGGGTAGACAACAGGTTCTTGGAAAGTAGGCTGTGACTGGCCTTTGAAGACATATTTATGTGACAGCATCAGCAAGAAGTTTTCCAAGTTTTCTTGGGAACCCCCCAGCCAATACTGGAAACTCAGCATGAAGTTGCGGGCATCTTGGGCTTTGTCGATGGGCAAATATTTCAGCACTTTCGGCAAAGTTTGCAGCAGTTTCAGCATTCCGTCTTGGAAGGAACTCCCGGATTTTTCCTTCCGTTTTTTCATGAATTCGCCGATCGCACTTTTGCTTTGTCCCAACTGTGCCATCGAGAAACTGCCCATTTTATTGAGGCGCATCACCCCTGGCATTGACGGGAAGACGACGGCGACATCCAAGCTGTCGCGCAGCGGTTCCACTGCCGCTACCACTTTTTCTGCCAAATCTTCGATGAAAATTAGAGAAGCAATAAATACATTGGCATCCGCCACATCCCGCTTGAAGGCTTCGTAATTTTCCGGGCTGCGAAGTTCCTCGATCAGGTAGCCGCTGATTTCTATTGCCAAATTCGGATTTTTCTGGTTTATCGATCGAACCGCTGCCGACAGGGCGCTTTGATACTGCGGTTCCAGTACGACATAGACCACCTTCATGAGCGATCGCCCCTGCAAGTTTTCCGGCACGACGTGGCGAATGGTGGGCTTGACGTGAGTGAACATCCGGTTAGGCTCCTTTAAGATGCTGTTTTCGGGAATCGGGAATTTTTTTATCCCATAAGCATTTTTACCAGAAAACGCTTGCCATTAGGCGATTTGAGCCTGCACATGACACAATTCGACAAATTTAGGTCAACTTTTCGTTACATTTTTTTATAAATTCCTTGAGCAAATACTCCAATTTTTATTTACAAAAATTTACTTGACTTTATTGAAAATATGTGTATACGATTAATTATTAGGATAAAAATAATTTAAAATTAACAAAAAATTGAGAAAAAAATCCTGAAAAAAGTTCCCACTTTTGTAGAATTGATCACACTTGCGATAGAGCAATTAACTGAGGGGAAAAAGGTATAATTTTTGAAGGCAGAATGTAGCCTTCGGATAATTGCTGAGTCACAAAAAGTGATATTTGCCAGGAACTTAAAACCATTTTATAACGTCCGTTTGGTGTAAATTCCTGATCGGCGCTCCAGTTCATCGAAAACTAATGAATATTCACGATCAAACTCATCAAAACTTTAGGGGAAAAACATGGCTAACTACGCAATTTTCGACGAACAATTCTACCTGGCTTCATATCCTTGGGTCAAACCAGCCATTGACGCCGGAGTCATCTCATCTGGGAGAGAACACTTTGAAAAATTTGGTCAAGCCGGCAGTCTAACCAAAGTATCGCGTTATTTTGACGAAAATGCTTACCTTGCTGGGAATCAAGACCTCGCAGCCTTTGTCCGCACAGTCAACCCAAACGCACCTTTTGCTACAGGCCTCGATCACTTTATCCAGTTCGGTTACGATGAAGGACAGCGCCGCGCCCAAGTATCACCCGAATACAACGAAAGCTTTTATTTAGCAAACAACTCTGAACTCCAACCGTTTATTCAAAACGGAACTTTCAAATCAGGCTACCAGCATTTCATTCAATTCGGGGCAAAAGAAGGTCGGTTTGGGACTTCATTTTTTGAACCGGAATACTTAAAAGAAAACCCCGACATCGTGCCGTTTGTCAACTCTGGAAACTTGAAAACAGGGCGCGAACACTTTTTCAATTTTGGACAATTTGAGCCTGCCCGCGACGCGACTTTTGTCGGCACCCGTACCAACGATGTTTTAACTGGTGTGGGCGTGGGCGATGTCGAACTTGTGGGAGTGGAAGTAGGTATTGATCCCCAAGGCAATCGGCAGTATGAAAGCTTTGGCACAAATGAATTCGATGTCCTGATTGGTGGTCCGGGAGCTGATAGATTCGTACTCGGAGTTCCTGCTACAGCCGGGAATGTCACCCCGACACCGCTGTATTTGGGTAACGGTCAAGCTACCATTCGCAACTTCGACATAGAAAACGATTTTATCCAACTGCAAGGAACTTCTTTAAACGGCTACAGCCTGACTCCGGTTGGTAGCAATTTGTCAATCCAGCGTTTTGGAGACGTGCTAGGCGTGATTGAAGGAGGAGCAAGCTTGGGTTTAAGCTTCCAAGAATCTAACGGTAATGGTACTTTCTTGATTGGATAGTCATTGGTCACTGGTCATTAGTCATTGGTCATTAGTCATTAGTCATTAGTCATTAGTTATTAGCTAATGCTGATGATTAATGATTTTTTATTGATGGTGAGCGATGGTTTTATAAAAAAGTACGATCGCACTTTACTTTAAACAGCCAACTATGAATTACGATATCTTCGACGAACAATACTACCTTTCGCAATATCCGTGGCTGAAACCAGCCATTGATGCAGGCATCATCAAATCTGGAAGAGAACACTTTGAAAAATTTGGTCAAGCCGCCGGCCTCACAAAAATATCGCGGTATTTTGACGAAGAAACTTACCTTGAGGGAAATCCAGAGCTTAAACCCTTTGTCCGCACTCCTAACAATCCAAATGCGCCTTTTGCTACAGGCTTAGATCACTTTATCCAATACGGTTACGAAGAAGGTCGCACTCGCGTATCGCCTGAGTATGACGAAGCGTTTTATGTAGCAACTAACCGAGATTTGCAGCCGTTTATTCAGAATGGAACGTTTAAAAATGGCTACCAGCATTTCATTCAATTCGGGGTAAAAGACGGTCGGTTGCCTACTTCTTTCTTTGAACCACAATTCTTCAATAACGAGGCCGCTGGGCTGATCATATCTGGAACCTTGAAAACCCCTCGCGAATACTATTTCAAGGTTGGGCAATTCGATCCGACCGGTCGGCCGGTGACTTTTGTCGGAACTTCCGGCAATGACATCCTCACTGGTTTAGGGGTGGGGAAGGTCGAATTAATTGGAGTTGAAGTAGAAGCCCCTAGGGGCCTTCGACGGTATGAAAGTGACGGCAGCAATGAATTCGATACTCTAATTGGCGGTAGCGGTCGCGATACATTCGTGCTCGGCGACTTGTCAGAGTTGCCACTAGGCACGATGGGGGGCTTGTCGAACCTCCAACAGTTCTACATCGGGCCGGGTTTTGCGACAATTCGGAACTTTACCCAAGGTCAGGATAATATTCAGCTAGTAAGGACTTCCTTAGAGGAATTATTGGTGTTTCCCATTAACAATAATCGAGATTTAGCTATTCAAACCAACGGCTTGCCCGTCGTTAAAAATGGAGTTACAGAAATTAGTAGCTTTGACACGCTGGCTGTTATTGAAGGTGGCGGAAATCTCAAGTTGAATCCATTACCAGACTCTAGTTTTTTTAGAGCTTTACTTGGGTAGAAATATCGAAGGTATTCAGGATTTGCCTGATTGCTGCTGGGGAGTGCGATCGCACTTTCCTATGCCAACAACTCGCATTCCGCGATCGCACTTTACGTTCTCCAATAAAAAACGATGAATTACGACATCTTTATAGAGCTTAAATGAGATTTGACTGACAATTGGAAAAAATCACCCGATCAGGTAATTGTCTCAGTTCTGGATTATTGATAAATTGCATAAACAGCTCATTAAAGCCGCAGTAGGAAAACATGGCTAGTTACGCAATTTTTGACGAAAAATACTACCTTGCTCAATATCCTTGGGTGAAACCAGCCATTGATGCAGGAGTTATCCAATCTGGAAAAGAACACTTTGAAAAATTCGGTCAAGCCGGGGGCTTAACTAAAGTATCGCGATATTTTGACGAAGCTACTTACCTTGCGGGCAACCCCGACATCGCTACCTTAGTCCGCACCCCCAACAACCCAAATGCGCCTTTTGCGACCGGGCTAGACCACTTTATCCAGTTCGGTTACGAAGAAGGTCGCACTCGCGTATCCGCTGAGTATGACGAAGCGTTTTATGTAGCAAATAACCGACAGTTGCAGCCGTTTATTCAGAATGGAACTTTTAAAAATGGCTACCAGCATTTCATTG
Organism: Microcoleus sp. SVA1B4; assembly: GCF_036700545.1. Classification (NCBI taxonomy): domain Bacteria; kingdom Bacillati; phylum Cyanobacteriota; class Cyanophyceae; order Oscillatoriales; family Microcoleaceae; genus Microcoleus; species Microcoleus sp. SVA1B4. The sequence continues at coordinate 14,513 of NZ_JAUBPB010000042.1, read as the reverse complement.
AATTCGGCATCAAAGACGGTCAGTTTGGGACTTCTTTATTGGAACCGGAATACTTACAAAAAAACCTCGACATTCTGCCGTTTGTAGAATCGGGAGCCTTGAAAACTGGTCGCGAACATTACGTCAATTTCGGCAAAAACGAGCCAAATCGGTCTGCTACTTTTGTCGGAACTTCCGGGAATGACATCCTGACTGGTTCCGGGATGGGGAAAGTTGAATTAATTGGAGTTGAAGTAGGTTTAGGTACAGGTAATGGCTTTGGTTCCGGTAGAAATTATGAAAGTGACGGCAACAATGAATTCGATACTCTCCTTGGCGGTAGTGGCCGCGATACATTTGTACTTGGTACACCTTTAGTAGGCAGTAAGGGGAACCCGGCCGGAATCGCACAGTTCTACATCGGGTCGGGTTTTGCTACTATTCGGAACTTTACCCAAGGTCAGGACAGCATCCAGCTAGCAGGGTATGATTTAGAGCAATTCTTGATTGTTCCGATCAACAATAATCGAGATTTAGCTATCCAAACGAACGGCTTTCCCACGGATTTTCAAAATGGAGTTACTCAAGTTAGTCGCTTTGACACGATCGCGGTTATTGAAGGTGGCGGAAATCTCAAGTTGAATCTATTACCAGAATCGCCTTTTGCCACACTTTTAATTGGATAGAATTATCGCACCTATTCGGGAGTGGCATTGGTGTGCTGTTGGTACGATCGCACTTTCAAAAAATGGGCGATCGCACTTGCCTATTCCGGCAACTCGCCGAAGCGATCGCGATATTGAGCTACCAATTCTTCAGCCGTCAAATACCTACTACCTCGTTCGTCAAACCAGTACAAAACCTCCAACGGTGTTTCCCCATCGCTGTAACGACCTCGACCAATGCCTAAACCCACTTCCGGCATCCAGAAAGGTTCACCAATTTGCTGTTCGTACTCGCCATTTACCAAACGATAAACTTCAAACGGTTGATGTTGGTCTCGTCGCCAGTAGTAGGGATTGTAAATCACATAGTACAGCACGCCCAACCGGGCATAAATATCAATTTTTTTATCGTATTCACCGCCGTAAGTTTGAGAAACAATCTCTAGGGCAAAAATCGGGGGAATATTATTTTCTTCCCACAGGACGTAACTAAGGCGCAAAGTATCGCCTTTGAATCTTTCGACACCCAAACTCAAGAAGCCGTCAGGAACAATTGGAACCAGATGACTTACTCACGTCGTGTGATAAACTCCCATATCCACGGCAAAAAACCAGTCGTTCCGCTGCAGCCAGTGAAATTTGAGCAAGAATAACAGTAAGTTGGGAAGAAAGTTTTGATTTTCGTTATCCACAGGAGTATCATCCGAAGAAGGAAGTTCCGCGCTAGTTGGCAAACGCATTTCTCGATCGAATAGTACCATGATAGGAAAAGGGCAAATTTATTCATTAATTGTACCCTCCAGAAACCGGGTTTCTCGAATAAACCCGGTTTCTAAGTTTTTAATATATTATATCTGGCAAAAGTCAAATTCACCCCCCTTAGTCCCCCCTTATTAAGGGGGGAAACAAGAATAATCTTGCCCCCTCCCCTTACTAAGGGGAGGGTTGGGGTGGGGTGCATTGTATTTTGGCAATAGTTCTAATGCCGATCGCGCGCTAGCTTCAAAACCTCAACCGCATCTTTGTGGCCCTCCGAAGACGCCCAAATTAAGGCAGTCCAAGTATTATTATCATACGCTTTGATATCAGCTCCTTTATCGATTAAAAATTCCACAACTTGAGTGCGCCCGCTACCTGCAGCACTCATCAAAGCCGTCAAACCAAAATTAGTTTTAGCATTCACATCCGCCCCCGCCTCCAGCAAAAGCTGTACAATCTCCGTATGTCCGGCAGCAGCGGCACTCATTAACGGCGTCCACCCGTCATTATCCTGACTGTTGACATCCGCACCAGCCGCCAGCAATTTGTTGACGATCGCCGAATTGCCAGCCTCAGCCCCAGTCGTCAAAGCCGTCGCACCTTCCTCATCTTTAGCATTGATATCTGCACGCTGTTCGATCGCACTTTCTACAGCCGCCATATCACCCGTCTTGACGGCATTAATTAAATCTGTCATAAAATCTCCGTTGCATCCTTTCAAATCTTAAATCCTATGGCAGTAGATATTTTAATCCTCTCCAACGGCCCCGGAGAATTGGCAACTTGGGTGCGTCCCGCCGTGCAAGCTTTGCGCGAGCAATTGGGGAATGTGGGCACTCAAGCGCGCATCTCTGTGGTGCTGTCCCCCTGTCCGCACGCCACCGGGAAAGAAGCACAAATCGCATCTTCCTACCCAGAAGTTGACAGAGTGCAAGCACCGGAGCATTTTTTTCCATTCTTATTATCCGGCAAAACTGCTGAAAATTGGGATTGGTATGAAACAGGAGTTGTTTTGTTTTTAGGCGGCGATCAATTTTTTACGGTTGTTATTGGCAAAAGGCTAAAATATCGCACTGTTATTTATGCTGAATGGGACGCGCGGTGGTATCGCTGGATTGATAAATTTGCGGCGATGAAACCGGAAGTTTTTGCTAAAATTCCCCAAAAATATGCTAATAAATTTACAGTTGTTGGAGATTTAATTGCGGAAGTAGCTCGTTCCCAGGCTATGCCTGGAAACGCATATCCAGAGGCTCTGCCTCGTACAAAAATAGAATTAATTGGATTGTTGCCCGGTTCTAAAGCGGCTAAATTAGCTTTAGGTGTACCGTTATGTTTGTCGATCGCCCAATCCATCCATCGCCTTCGCCCTGAAACTCGCTTTGTAATTCCCGTTGCTCCTACCATAGATGTGCAAACTTTAGCACGTTTTGCCGACCCGGAACAAAATCCTTGCCTGAATTTATTTGAGAACGCTAGCGCCGAACTTCAGTTAACAGAACGACCGTTTTTGCAGACAGCAAATAACTTACAAATAGAACTTTGGACGCAGACACCCGCCTACGATTTGCTATCAGAATGCAGCCTGTGTTTAACTACTGTGGGAGCGAATACTGCCGAATTGGGTTCGTTAGCCGTACCGATGATTGTTTTGATTCCGACGCAGCAATTGGATGCGATGAAAGCTTGGGATGGTTTGCCGGGATTGCTGGCCAATTTGCCGTTAGTCGGTTCAGTTTTTGCGACGGTGATTAATTGGCTAATCTGGCAATTGGGAAAGGGAAAGCTTTATGCTTGGCCGAATATTTGGGCACGGGAAGAGATTGTGCCGGAGTTGATTGGGAATCTGGAAGCGGAAGTAATTGCTCAATTGGCGATCGACTATTTGAGCCATCCTGATAAATTAGCACAAATGGGCGATCGTTTGCGTGCGGTTCGAGGAGAATCGGGGGCGGCGAAAAAAATTGCTGAATTGGTTTGTGAAGAAATTGAGGTGCAATAATCAATAAAACCTCGTAGGGGCGGGTTCACCACAAATCTCTGACGGTAATTCATCATTTAAATAAACCCGCCCCCACCCAACGGTAAATCTCAATCTGCATTATTCCCGTATTTTATAAATAAAATAGGAAATAATTTGATTTGTATCGTAGGGGCGGGTTCACCACAAATCTCTGACGGTAATTCACGATCTAAATAAACCCGCCCCCCCAACTCAATCTGCATTATTCCAGTATTTTATAAATAAAATAGGAAATAATTTGATTTTTATCGTAGGGGCGGGTTCACCACAAATCTCTGACGGTAATTCACGATCTAAATAAACCCGCCCCCCCAACTCAATCT
>NZ_JAUBPB010000042.1:0-10664 GCF_036700545.1 Microcoleus sp. SVA1B4 | reverse complement strand
GCATTATTCCCGTATTTTATAAATAAAGGTTGATACAGGCTATTAGTTGGGTGGGGGCGGGTTTTTGAGATTGTCGGTTTTTGGCAATTATTGTTGGTGAACCCGCCCCTACAGGAACTTAACCTCGATTTCAATTTAACTTCACTGACTGACAGAGCCTTTCCCGAAAAACTTAGGCGGTGCTGCCATAGTGTAAACTTCGGTTTCAGCGGCAATTACCTGGCGTAAGTGACCGGGAACTTGCATCAACCCCAACAATGTAATTCCGTCGAACATCCGCAACCCGCCAGTTGTTTTCTCGGCGAGTAATTTGTCAGTAGCTTCGGGATCTGGTCGCGTATTTATTTCTTGATTAGAAGCTACGGCAAAACCCCAAGGAGCTCCATAAGTAGAAATAAAGCTGGTGCAGGATTGAACGTTGGAGAAAACAGATTTCAGGGTATTTACAATGCGAGCGTGCATTTTCATTTCTGCAGGAGAAACGGGGCCCGCTTGCACTACGAAATATCCGTTAGGTGACATTACGCTGCGAACTTTCTCAAAATACTCCTTGGTAAACAACTGGAAAGATGGGCCTTCTTCAATGGGATCGGACAAGTCAGAAATGACAATATCCCAATCATTGTCAGTTTTATCTAAATAGTCCAAAGCATCGCCGATTACTACTTCGCAGCGGGGGTCATCAAAGGCGTTTTGGTGCATTTCGGGCAGGTGTTCGCGGCAAGCTTCTACTACTTCGCCGTCAATGTCGATCATCACGACTTTTTCAACTGTTTTCCAGCGCAGCACTTCTCTAATTGTAGCTCCTTCTCCGCCGCCGAGAACCAGGACTTTTTTGGGTGAACCGTGACAAATCATGGCTGGGTGCACTAGGGGTTCGTGGTACAGAAACTCGTCGCCTGTACAAGATTGCCACTTACCGTCCAAAACTAAGCCTTTGCCGTAGGTACCGGTCTGAACCACGTACATTTCTTGATAGGCTGTTTTCTTGTAAGCGAGCACCGCGATGATGCCGTGAACGTAAATATCCCAGGGGGTAATGTACTCGCTCATCCAAAAGTCTGCACGAACTTCGCTACCTGACATCAATTACTCTCCAAATATAAACTGCTGTGTCGATGTTGTCACAAGTAGTAGTTCTTATCACACAATGGTGCGGGTGTGTGAGTACGATCGACACATTAAATTGAGATTTTTCAGCAATGGTATAGTGTGATTGCGTTCTGGGAACTCGGAAGCGCCTTGGTACTTGAGATTGCTTGTGGGCGATCGCCCACCCAGTCGAGATCACTTTTCCCGTCGCCCCGGAGTCGATCGCACTCACATTTAATATTTCCCCTTTGCATTGGGGGCGGGTTTTGTACAAAGGTTGTCTGAATGGGGCAATTTTTCGCGCTGTGCCCGCCTTGATAAGTTTGCGATCGGCCTGCTTATTTATCAATAATCGGATGAAAACCCGGCAAATGCGAGAGCGGAGAATAAAAGTAGCGATCGGTTTTAACCATATTTGTTATTAATAACTTGACATTTTGAATGTATCTTAGATAAAATTTTTAAATCCACCACAACAATGACATTTTGAATTATTTTGACAATAATGCAGAGTCTATGTGCGACTATTTTATAACTAATTAAAGGTTACGAGTAAATTGTCTAATAAAAACGCTGTTACACTATTTTTATTTTCAAAATAATAGCCTATGGAACCAACAGACTGGGAAAAAATAATCAACAAACTGGAAAAGGAAAATCTAATTTTGCGGAAAAAACTCGAAAAGTCGGAAACTGAACGCAGCCAATTAGAAGCCTTTAATAAAAAAAAAGAATCTTTGCTAAAAATACTCACTGAGGAATTTAGAGATTCCGAAAAAATTTTAAAAGCAAGAATATCTACACTAGAAAAAGCTCTCTTAAACCAGCAAACAACGCAGATTAAATTGATTGAAGCCGAAAAAATGTCGGCTTTGGGCATTTTGGTAGCTGGTATTGCCCACGAAATCAACAATCCTGTTAACTTCATCTACGGCAATATTACCTATGTCAATGACTACGCAGGCGATATTTTAAAATTGCTCGCAATGTACCAGGATCGGTATCCCGAAACAGATGCAGAGATTGAAGAATTTCTGGAAAAAATTGACCTCAACTTTCTGCGCGAAGATTTGTTAAAAACTCTTTCGTCAATGAAAATTGGCTCCGAGCGCATCCGCGAAATAGTGCTGACTTTACGCAACTTTGCGCGGGTAGATGAAGCTGAAAAAAAACCAGTTAACATTCACGAAGGAATTGACAGCACATTGTTAATTTTGCAGCACCTAACCAAAGAAAAACCCGGTCATTCCGCTATAAAGTTTATTAAAATTTATGGAGATTTGCCCAAGGTAGAGTGTTATGCTGGGCAATTAAATCAGGTGTTTATGAACATCATTAATAATGCTGTTGATGCCCTGCGGGAGCGAGAGCAAAAATCTTCAGTGGACGAGATCGAAGCCAACCCTATCCAGATGACCATTACTACTTCTATTATTTCAGAAAATTGGGCAAGAATTAGCATCAAAGATAATGGTCTGGGAATGAATGAATCTGTAAAAGCGAAAATTTTCGATCCCTTTTTCACCACCAAACCAGTTGGGCACGGGACGGGTTTGGGATTGTCAATTAGCTATCAGATTGTTGTGGACAAACACGGCGGGAGGTTAGAGTGCATCTCCGCAATTGGAGAAGGGACTGAATTGGCGATCGAGATTCCGATCGCCAATTCCCGCAGCTAAGATCGATCGATCGAGCTAAACTGAGGGATAATGAAAACTCCCTTTGACCGCGGCTCCTCCTAGTTTGATGTGCAACCCTATGTCTACTGTCACTTTTGGTTTGTCAACCCCTATAGCGGCAGAAGCCGGGGCATCCTACGGCAGCAGCGAACCGCCACAGCGCCCCACCGTGCAAGCAGAGTGGATCGAGGTATTGGTGGACTCTCCTTACAGGGTTGCGGGGGATTCGCCTGGGGAGGAAAATAAGTTATTTACCTATCGTTTACCTGCGGAACTTACCGTGCAACCGGGGGATATTTTGAGTGTACCCTTTGGCAGTCAACAGGTAGGGGCGATCGCGATTCGGTTCATTTCTCAACTGCCGCCAGACTTAGATCCCACAAGGGTTAAAGATGTCGAAGATGTTGTCAGTGCGGGTTTTTTCCCACCGACTTACTGGGAATTGCTCGATCGCACTGCCACCTATTATTGCACACCTTTAATTCAAGTAATTAGAGCCTCCCTGCCGCCCGGTTTATTAAGCCGTTCCGTGCGCCGAATTCGCTTAATTAAGGACGCAATTTCTCCGAATGCCGAAACATTTCTCAATCCGGCAGCAAGTCAAATTTTGCAATTGCTGCAAGCTCAAAAAAACGGCGATTACACTTGGCAATACCTCCAGCGACAAGTCAAGGGAAGTTATCGGGGATTGAAAGATTTATTGAAACGCGGTTGGGTAGAAAGTTATTTAGAACCTCCCAATCCTCCCAAACCACAACTCAAACCGGCAGTGACATTAATTGCTAGTGCATTTGTCACAGATTTAACCAAGCGGCAACAAGAAGTATTGGAAGTTTTGCGGCGCGGCGGCGGTGAAATGTGGATGAACGATTTGCTGAGAATTTGCAGCGCGAGTTCTTCTGTTGTCAAAAATTTGGAACAAAAAGGTAGCGTTGTAATTGACCAAAGGGAAGTGCTCAGGGGCGATCGCGGAATTTCTCAATTGCCCGATGCACCGAAGACTTTAACTCATTTTCAAGCTGAAGCTTTAGCGTTTATTAACTCTTTTTCGGGATTCCGTCAAGTGCTGCTGCACGGCGTTACAGGTTCCGGGAAAACCGAAGTGTATTTGCAGGCGATCGCCCCCATCTTAGCCAACGGCAAATCCGCCCTCGTACTCGTTCCCGAAATCGGCCTCACACCGCAACTTACAGACAGATTCCGCGCCCGTTTTGGCGAGCAAATTTGCGTTTACCACAGCGCCCTATCCGACGGCGAACGTTACGATACCTGGCGTCAGATGCTGACTGGAACCCCGCAAATTGTCATCGGCACGCGATCGGCCATTTTCGCACCTTTACCTCACCTCGGCTTAATTATCCTCGATGAAGAACACGACAGCAGCTTCAAACAAGACCAACCAGCCCCCTGCTACCACGCCCGCACCGTTGCCAAATGGCGCGCCGAATTAGAAAATTGTCCCTTAATTTTAGGTTCGGCAACGCCAGCTTTAGAGACTTTTGTCGGGACGCGCCGAGATTATTACTCGTTACCAAATATCCATTATTTATCATTGCCCGATCGCATTTATTCCCGCCCGATGCCGCCTGTGGAAATAGTCGATATGCGCCAAGAATTGCGGCAAGGAAACCGCTCAATTTTCAGCGCTTCCCTGCAAAACGCGCTCGAACAATTGCAAGCAAGACAACAGCAAGGTATTCTGTTTATTCACAGAAGAGGACACAGTACCTTTGTCTCTTGTCGGAGTTGCGGCTATGTGATGGAATGCCCGAATTGCGATGTTTCCCTGTCTTATCACCACGTCGGCGAAGGAACAGCAGAAGTGTTGCGGTGTCACTACTGCAACCACACGGAACGACACCCCCAAAATTGCCCGGAATGCAGTTCTCCTTACTTCAAAAACTTTGGTAGTGGCACTCAGCGAGTCGAACAGGAATTAACGAGATTGTTTCCAGAATTGCGGGCAATTCGGTTTGACAGCGATACGACTAAAAATAAGGGCGACCACCGCAGATTGTTAACGCAATTTGCTAACGGGGAAGCTGACATTTTGTTGGGTACGCAAATGCTGACGAAAGGGTTAGATTTAGCGGGAGTAACATTGGTGGGAGTTGTGTCTGCTGACGGGTTGCTGAACTTATCTGATTATCGGGCCAGCGAACGAGCTTTTCAAACATTAACTCAAGTCGCGGGCCGTGCGGGCAGAGGCGACGATCCGGGGCGGGTAATTATTCAAACTTACACTCCCGAACACCGGGTTATTCAAGCAGTTAGGCGGCACGAATATGCGGGTTTTGTGGAAACAGAATTAGCCGAAAGAGCGGCGCTGAATTATCCACCTTCGGGGCGGCTTGTATTGTTGCGATTGAGCAGTGCAGATGCGGCGGAAGTTGCGGTGACGGCGGTACAATTGGCGTCTGTTTGTCAGGAGTATATTGAGCGATTGTCTGTACCGGGATGTGAGTTGTTGGGGCCTGCACCTGCGGCGATTATGCGGGTGGCAAATCGGTATCGGTGGCAGATTTTGCTGAAGTTGCCTTTGGATGAGTCGGTGGATTTGTCGGATTTGATCGGGTTGCGCGATTCCCTTCGGGATAGCTTCGCTTCACGCACGCCGCGTTCTGTTAGTTTAACTATTGATGTCGATCCGTTGAATTTTGGTTGAGGGTTATTGGTTGGGTGGGGGCTGGTTTTTGTATATTAGACCTCTTGCAAAATAATTTTATGCTAAAATAAAATATTTTTTCTATGAGGGAACCTTCTCGATCGCCCAAACGGCATCTTAGCCACATTTCACACAAATTAAAAAAGGCGGCACCCAGATTTGAACTGGGGGTGGAGGTTTTGCAGACCTCTGCCTTACCACTTGGCTATGCCGCCGTTACGTCTGAAATTTGACGTTTTCTTATAGTACACCAAATCTCAAAAATTTTAACATACCTGTCAAAAATTTCGTAAAGCGCAGCTATCCCCTAGGGAATCGCCCTTTTTTCCCATATCCCCAAAACCCATCCGAGGCTATTCTAGAACTACATCGATCGCCCGCAACACCAGCCATGACACCAGTTTCTCCCCTACTCGTCGCCCAAATCACCGACACTCACTTGTTTGCAGAGCTCGATCGAGAATGGAAAGGCCTCTCAACAACCCGCACCCTCCAAGCAGTTCTCGATCGCTTGCAACAGATACAGCCGCCGCCCGACTTACTGCTGCTGACAGGCGACTTATCCCAAGACGAAACACCCGAATCCTACCAGCGCCTCGTCTCCCTCATCGCCCCCCTCGGAATTCCCGCCTACTGGATACCTGGGAACCACGACAACATCCCAGTCATGCAGCAAATATTAGATAAGTCGCCTCTTTCCCCAGAAAAATCATGGATGCTAGGAAACTGGCAATTTCTATTACTTTCGAGTGTGGAAGCCGGATGCGACGGCGGGCGGCTTTCCCCAGAAAGCTTGAATTGGCTAGACTCTCAACTGCAACAAACGGGCGATCGACCTGTTATTATTGCCTTGCACCATCATCCTTTGCCGATCGACTGTGAAATCATGGATGGAATGATGCTGCACAATGCCGATGAATTTTTGGCAATTGTCGATCGATACCCTCAAATCAAAATCGTTCTTTGTGGCCACATTCACCAAGAATTTCACCAACAGCGGGGCTCAGTTACCTACTTGGGGACACCCAGCACCTGCCTCCAACTTTTACCGAAAAGCCATCCGATTATTGTTGACGAAATCCCGCCGGGATTTAGATTGCTTGAATTGGCGATCGACGGTACTTGGAATACAAAAATTGAGCGAGTTGTCGCACCATCGCCACCAGATTAATTTTTTTCTGTTTGCTTAAAATAATTAATATCAAATTCACATTCTGTTGTCAATACATCAACAGATAGATTGTGTTGAGCAACCCCATCTATTATGATATTTATAGACCATAGATTGCAGGCATAGCTAGAGTGATCGGCAACGAACAAAAAAATAGATATCTAGCAACTTTACAAAACAGGAAAAATTAAATATATGTCTGAAGTCAATGGCGTCATGATGCAGTATTTTCACTGGTACAATCCCGATGACGGCAGCCTGTGGAATCAGCTAGCGGAATCTGCAAAAGATTTAGCAAAAATTGGCGTTACATCTCTTTGGTTGCCACCCGCTTATAAAGGAACGGGCGGCGGTATGGATGTGGGTTACGGCGTCTACGACTTATTCGATTTAGGCGAGTTCGACCAAAAAGGGTCGGTACGGACGAAATACGGGACTAAAGATGAATATCTGCGCGCGATAAAAGCTGCCCAAGATGCAGGAATTCGGATTTATGCCGATGTTGTCTTCAACCACAAATTAGGTGCAGATGCAGAAGAAGAAGCAGAAGCCACACCCTTGCATCCCGATGACCGCAATGCCACAGTAGGCGAATATCAAAAAATCAAAGCTTGGACGCATTTTACTTTTCCCGGTCGCGACAAAAAATATTCCAGCATGGAGTGGCATTGGTGGCATTTTGACGCTATTGATTACAACGTTTACAACACAGAAAACCATGCCGTTTACCTGCTAAAAGGCAAAGAATTTGATCAAGGAGTAGACTTAGAAAAAGGTAATTATGACTACCTGATGGGTTGCGATTTAGATCTGGATCACCCAGAAGTCAGCGGGGAGTTAAAATACTGGGGTGAGTGGTATGTTGATACAACAAACGTTGACGGATTTCGCTTCGATGCCGTCAAACACGTTAAAGCAGAATTTTTCCAAGAATGGTTGGAACACGTCCGCCACTATGCCCAACGCGACCTATTTGCCGTCGGCGAATATTGGTCTTACGAAGTGGAAGCTTTGCACTACTTCCTGGAAGCAACTGGCGGTAAAGTCTCCTTATTTGACGCGCCCCTCCACTACAACTTCCACGCTGCTAGCAAGGCCGGCAATAGCTACGATTTGCGAACAATTTTTGATAACACTCTCGTCCAACAGCAACCTGCCCTCGCCGTTACCTTGGTTGACAACCACGATTCGCAACCCTTGCAATCCCTAGAATCAGTTGTCGAGGCTTGGTTTAAACCCCTTGCCTACGCTTTAATTCTGCTGCGGCGCGAAGGATATCCGTGCATTTTTTACCCGGATTATTACGGCGCTAACTATAAGGACACAGCAAATGATGGCAATGAATACGAGATTTGGTTAGACAAGCATCAATTTATGCTGGATAAATTCTTGTTCGCGCGCCAAACCTATTCCTACGGCAATCAGTACGATTACTTCGACCACGCCAACACCATTGGCTGGACCCGACTCGGAGATGAAGAACATCCGGGTGGCATGGCTGTGGTACTCAGTAACGGAGGCGATGGCACTAAGTTTATGGAAGTCGGACAGCCGAATCGAACTTATATTGACATCACCGAACACATCCAAGAACCAATCACAACTAATGACGATGGTTGGGCTGATTTTCGGTGTAACGCCGGTTCTGTTTCGGTTTGGGTGCCACAGCCGTAAGAACTGCGTTAAAATTGACGTACTCCTCTGCCTAAAGTAGGGTGTGTACTGCACACCTTACCGCTATAATTAGTACATTAAACCACTTTTTACTTTCATAATTTTGATGACGAAAAGTTGTTTGTAGTGAGGACTAAAGTCCTCTCTATAGTATTATTTTTATGCTATGCGATCGCCCCAAAAAATATTTATATAAAAAAATATGAAACTTTCAGAAAAAGTTGCAGTTATTACCGGCGGTGGGTCGGGTATTGGTCATGCAGCAGCAATTTTAATGGCCAAGGAAGGCGCCAAAGTTGCTATTATCGATCGCATTTTGGAAACGGGGCAAGAAACCGTCCGCCAGTTGGTCAATGAAGGAGGCTGCGGGCTGGCTATTGCCGCAGATGTTGGGGATTATCAGCAAATGCAAAAAGCATTTCAAACAATTTTTGACAAATATCAAAGAATTGATATTTTGTTTGCCAATGCGGGTATTAACGGTGTATGGTCGCCGATAGAGGAGATAGAACCCGATGAGTGGGATCGGACAATTAACACCAACCTTAGAGGAACATTTTTGGCTGTTAAGTATGCTGTTCCTCATCTGAAAAAACAAGGAGGTTCAATTGTAATTACATCCTCGATTAATGGCACCAGAAGTTTCAGGAAAGTTGGTGCAACGGCCTACGCTTGTTCAAAAGCTGCCCAAGTAGCCTTTGCAAAAATGCTGGCGCTAGAACTCGCAGCCTGCCAAATCAGAGTCAATGTGATCTGTCCGGGCGGGGTGCTAACTGCAATTGAAGAAAGCACCGTTAAGCGCCATCTCGATCGCATTCCAGTCCCGCCTGATTCCATTCAAGACATGATTCCTTTGACGGATAATACCGCAGGTTCTAGCGAAGAAGTCGCCCAATTAGTGTTATTTCTGGTATCACATTCCTCCAGCTTCATCACAGGTACTGAAGTCTGGATTGATGGTGGCGGTTCTTTGATTTAAAATCTCAATAGTTTATTTTTATCACTCGGCGGTTGAAACGGCTTCTTGTCAAATTAAGTCCGCCTGCGCGGACTAAGAAATAAGAATTTCTAATGACTAATTATGAATTGTTTGACAGCAGTTTGCAATGTCTGCGGCAGCCACTTATCGTACTGAGGATAAACAGGCAAACGCTTTACGAGTTGCCATCCTGCTGCTGCTAAAATTTCTGTTAAAGTTTGGTGTTGCAGGTGAGGATAATCGGGATTAACTTCATCCCGCGGCCCGATTCCTCCTAAATCTCTAGCACCTGCTTCTAAACAAGCCAGCAATATGTCTGGTTGTGCAACTAAATTGGGCGGAATTTGTAGGGCAATTTCATCAGGTAAAATGCTGCGGGCGATCGCAATTACTTCGGGCATTTTTGTAGCATCAAAAACTTCACCGTCCCAACTTTGTTGATTTCCGGGACTGTGTGGCTGGAGGATAACTTCTTGAATGTGATTGTATCGCGAATGAATGCGGGCGATCGCCTCTAAAGTCTCCACCCAATCTGCCTCACTTTCCCCAATTCCCAGCAGCAAACCAGTTGTGAATGGAATCTTTAATTCCCCAGCAAATTCTAACTGTTGGAGCCGCAGCGTCGGCACTTTACTCGGTGCGTGTCGATGAACCGTTTGTAACAAATGTGGGGCAAGCTGTTCTAGCATCAGCCCCATCGATACATTTACCTCTTTTAACAGTGCCATCTCCTCAAAGCTGAGCGGCCCCACATTAGTATGCGGCAAAAATCCCAGAGCAAGTGCCAGTTCGCACAAATCGTAAATCCGCTGCAACCAAGCTTTTCGCCGTTGACTGTGAGGATGTACCTCGCCGCTGAGGATGAGAATTTCAATTACACCTTGAGTTTGCAGCAAGTTGAGCTGTTTTTCGGCTTCTGCGAGTGTTAGCCAAGGACTTTGCAGGGGTTCTGCCCGAAAATTGCAATAGGTGCAGCGGTTAAAACACTCGTAAGTGGGAACGAGGGTATAAGCAGGGCTGTAGGTGACGGTGCGAGACATTCCTTGGGATTTTTATCGATCGGACTTACGCAACAACATATATCTGTGCAGTGCGAGTTTTGCGGTTGGCGATCGCAACCCTTCATCTATCTTAACACTGACGCCCGTCCCGAATCTCGTTGCCCAGGTAGATTATGAGTATTCTTCTTTCGTGGGCGATCGTCCACAAATTCCGCATTCAGCTTTTCAACTCCTTATATAGCAAGCCTTCTGGCTTTTAAAAAGCATAATTTATGACACATATAAGAAAAACTGTTCTTAAAAGGCCTTTACAAACTGAAATAAAAGCTTTATGTTTATTTACATGGCGGAACACAAAGCCGTCACGAACATTGAAAACCAAATAAAGCAATCATAAACAAAT
>NZ_JAUBPB010000155.1:0-1846 GCF_036700545.1 Microcoleus sp. SVA1B4 | reverse complement strand
TTCAGATAGCACTCAGTTTTTTCGCTTCTGTGCTTTATTGCGTAAGCATCCCTATTTAAAAACTGTCCGGAGTATTGAGTGGTGATAGTGGTATTATTAATATTAATATTATTATTCGCATTCAGAGTCAGCGAATTCTTATTAGTCCAAGCGATCGGTGCGTCAACGTTAATATTGCCTTGCTCCGTATTACCTGACGCAGTAGAAATAGTAACATTTCCCACATTTAGCTGTGCTTGCAGCCTCCCATTATTAATCACAGAAGGAGGGCCGGAGTCAACAAATCCTGGCCCCGCAGGAACATTATTCGGACCTTCGACAATAGTAATATCAGTAGGATCTAACAATAAGGTACCAGCAATCCCAAAGGTCGATCGCAAATCAACTAATCCTTGAAAATCCAGCCATTGCTTTCCAGACACTTCCGCAAAGCCCCCATTCCCAGAAACCAAGCCACCTCTGGCCGTAATATTGCCATGAAAGCGAGTAGTTTCATCCGCCCAAACTATGACTCGCCCGCCATTCCCATTACTAATAGCATCAGCATTAATCGTCGAGTCGCTGCTGACAAAAGTCCGCGCAGCATTGGGCACAGTCCCCAAACCCTGATAATCTCCGCCAATCAGTACATTACCCCCACCGTTAATCCCAGAAGCATCGATATTGCCTGCAATAACTCCTACTTTGTCGCCTAAAATATTTACACTACCGCCAGTGTTGCCAGAGACATTGAGAGTGCCGGATGCGATCGCAGTTCCCGCAGTTACGGGCACAGCAGCATTCCCCGTTAACACAATTTCGCCATTGGGATTTACCGTCAAACCCGTGGCCTGTGCCACACCTTGTCCAGTCAGCAACTCCGGCAAAGATAATACTGGCTGCGTCCAATTGTTTGGCAGCGAAGTGTGATTTGCTGTCGGCTGAATATCCAAGCTCAATAAATTTCCAGCTTGACTAATCCGCACCAAATTGTTACCCGGTACGGCGCTGATGATAATATTGCCGCTAGGCGCATTTACCTGACCAATATTGACAACCGTACCGCCGATCAAACTTAAACTTTTACCTGGTGTCACCGTCAGATTGCCTGCATTAATTATGCTTCCCCCTGGCAAATTTGTAAACGCAAAACTGTTCGGTGTCCCGATTAATGTTGCCCAATTGTTATTGCCGATCGCACTAAACCACTGATTCTTCCCAAAACCAATCCCTGTCGCCGTAGTAGCATTAAAAGATCCAGGCACGTTGAGAGTGGCATTCGGCCCGAAAATCATGCCAGCAGGATTCATCAAAAATAAATTGGAATTCCCGCCCGTAACTTGAATTAAGCCATTTATTAAAGAAGGATTACCCCCAGTAATCCTTCCCAAAATATTTTGAATATTGGGATTGGTCAAAAAGTTAGCCGTTTCAGCCTCGCTGAGGCCAAACTGAGTAAAACTGTGAAAAAGATTAGCCCCATCTCCGCTGAAGGCCCCCCCGGAAATGTCGTAGCGGTTGCCGTTGGGAGTGACAACTGTGTTAGTGCCATCTGGTGCGGGGGCGATGGGTTGCGCCTTGGCCGAACCCGCCGCTGCACTCAGCCAGCTAACAATGAATAACCATCCGAGGAAATGTAGTTTGTTGGGTGTCATTGTGTTTAAAGATGGTGCTTAAAGTGCGATCGTATTTATTTTTACTATTTTTACTCCTAAAAATTTCTCATGTCAATAGGAGCATCCTATTTGGGGCGATCGAATAATTAGGACTAAAAAAGGAAATGTATGTTTTCAATTAGGAATGAGAATTAAATAACTTCCACTCTTGAAAGTGGGATGGGCGTCCCGCCCGTCCAAAAAGGACGGGC
>NZ_JAUBPB010000041.1:40551-60611 GCF_036700545.1 Microcoleus sp. SVA1B4 | reverse complement strand
AATCCAGTGCTCTGGAATCTTTGCAGCAACAGCTAGGCGAAAGAGAACACCGGGAACACGAGTTTCAGCAACAGCTAGGCGAAAAATCCAGTGCTCTGGAATCTTTGCAGCAACAGCTAGGCGAAAGAGAACACCGGGAACACGAGTTTCAGCAACAGCTAGGCGAAAAATCCAGTGCTCTGGAATCTTTGCAGCAACAGCTAGGCGAAAGAGAACACCGGGAACACGAGTTTCAGCAACAGCTAGGCGAAAAATCCAGTGCTCTGGAATCTTTGCAGCAACAGCTAGCAGAAAAATCCAGTGCTCTGGAATCTTTGCAGCAGCAACTAGGCGAAAGAGAACACCGGGAACACGAGTTTCAGCAACAGCTAGGCGAAAAATCCAGTGCTCTGGAATCTTTGCAGCAACAGCTAGCAGAAAAATCCAGTGCTCTGGAATCTTTGCAGCAGCAATTCGCCACCGAAAAGCAAAATCTCGAAAGCCAATTCCAGGAAACCGTGTCGAAGTCGAGTTACGAATCGTTGCAGCACGAGTTAGCAGAAAAGTCAAGTGCGATCGGCGACTTCCAAGTTAAACTGACCAAGTTGCAATATCTGGAAAATCAATTGAACCAGAGTGCGGCGATACAGCGAAATTACGACGCTTTGCAGCAACAGTCTCAAGAACAGCTAAGAACCATCAAAGCTTTACGGGAACAGCTAGCTCAAATGCAGGCTGTGGCTGGGATTGGCGAAGCTTATCTCAACAAGTGGCGCCGTCCCTGATTCTCTCATCAGCACGCCACAGTCTAACGCTCCGGCTGCGCCCGGAGCACTTTACCCCTAAAAAGTCCTGTCAACTCGGACTCCTTCCTCTTGTAGCGATAGATTTCAACCTGTCGCTACAAGAGCTTTTTATTGCAAAATATGAGCATAATATTAAGAAATATTACAATAAATAAATTTATGACAGGCGATCGCACCCCTTTTGGCAAATCCAGTCCAGCAGACACTAAGGGCCGCGTCACGGTAATTGGAGGCGGAATCGGCGGGCTGACAGCAGCAGCCCTGCTAGCCCGCAGAGGATACAAAGTGCTAGTCTTAGACCAGGCGATCGTCCCCGGAGGATGCGCTTCCACCTTCAAACGCAAAGGCTTTACCTTCGATGTCGGCGCCACGCAGGTTGCAGGATTGGAACCCGGAGGCATTCACCACCGAATTTTCTCAGAATTAGACATAGAAATTCCCGCCGCGACACCCTGCGATCCCGCTTGTGCGGTGTTTTTGCCGGGAGAAACCGCACCGATTAGCGTGTGGCGATATCCGCAAAAGTGGCAGCAAGAAAGGCAGCGGCAGTTTCCTGGAAGCGAACCTTTTTGGCAATTATTATCTGCATTGTTCAAAGCTAGCTGGAACTTTCAAGGGCGCGATCCAGTTTTACCGCCCAGAAACTTATGGGATTTGTGGCAATTAATTCAAGCAGTTCGCCCCGATACTTTAATTACTTTGCCTTTCACTTTTATGACAGTGGGAGATGCTTTGCGGCTTTGCGGGTTGGGAGACAATTTGCGCTTGAGAACTTTTCTGGATTTGCAGTTAAAATTGTATTCTCAAGTTGATACCGAAGAAACGGCGCTACTTTACGCGGCCACGGCTTTAGGAGTTTCGCAAGAGCCGCAGGGATTGTATCATCTAGAAGGAAGTATGCAGGTGTTGAGCGATCGACTGGTAGGGGCGATCGAACTCTACGGCGGCAAAGTCCTGTTGCGGCATACAGTTGAAAGTATTGTCACAGCAAATGGCAAAGCCACCGGTACAGTGATTCGCAATCAAAAAACAGGCGAAGTTTGGACAGAAACAGCCGATCGCATTGTTGCCAACGTGACAGCGCAAAATCTAGTAAAATTGTTGTCAAGCGAGCCAAGTGTCGGCAATTTAACAGATAATTTATCGGTTAAATCAGAGACTTCAGAGACAACAAATCAACTCCCAAATCAAATGGCAGGCTACAAATATCGAGTTGATAAATTGCCGCCCGCATCCGGTGCATTTGTCATATATTTGGGAGTGCATGAAAGCGCAATTCCAGAAAATTGTCCGCCCCACCTTCAGTTTCTCTACGATTACGACGGCGAGATTGGGGAAAATAATTCATTATTTGTTTCAGTCAGTCATCCGGGTGATGGGCGAGCACCGGAGGGAATGGCGACAATTATCGCTTCGTCATTTACTGATACTCGAATGTGGTGGAATTCGGTTGATTATGAAGGATTGAAGCAAAAATATACGGCAGGGGCGATCGCCAGTTTGAGCGAATATTTCAATTTGACGCCAGAGTCGATCGTACACCAAGAAGCCGCCACACCCCGCACCTTTGCCCGCTACACAGCGAGAGATAGAGGTGTTGTGGGTGGCATCGGGCAGCGAATACCAACCTTCGGCCCCTTCGGATTTGCCAACCGCACACCAATTAAAAATTTGTGGTTAGTAGGCGACTCCACCCATCCCGGAGAAGGCACTGCCGGTGTTTCCTATTCTGCTTTAACAGTAGTGCGCCAAATGGAGGCAGAATTTTGATGATTGGGTAATAAGCCCAGGCGCATCTAAATCTTATAGTCAAGTTTGATGAAATTCTTGTGGGGTGGGCGTCTCGCCCGCCCAAAAATACAATTTAGATGCCCAAGAGCTGATCATGTTCGGTAAAATAACCGAAAAAACCTCAGTCTGCACCAGCAAACTGAGGTTTCAATAGCGACAGGTTTCCACCTGTCAACTACCTTCTCTGACTACTTGATAGAAATTTTTGCGCCCACAGCTTCAAGCTGTTTCTTCATTTCTTCAGCAGCTTCCTTAGCAATAGCTTCCTTAACTGCTTTCGGTGCGGCTTCTACCAAATCTTTTGCTTCCTTCAGGCCCAGACCGGTAATTGCGCGGACTTCCTTCAGAATTGCGATTTTCTTGTCAGCAGGAACTTCTTCCAGCATGACAGTAAATTCAGTTTGCTCTTCTACGGGTTCAGCAGTCGCAGCAGAAGGGCCGCCCATCATCATCATGTTGCCGACAGGAGCAGCAGCGCTGACGCCGAAAGCTTCTTCAATTTGCTTGACCAATTCAGATGCTTCGAGCAAAGTCAAAGACTTAAGTTTGTCCAAGATTTCATCAGTTGCTGTAGACATTTTTTGAACTCCTAGTTCGATTGTAGATTGTGGATTGTGGATTGTGGATTGCTCATTAATTATGAGTTTCTCGTCTCCAGTCATGAGTTTGTTTCTCAAAACTAACGACTCTTGACTCGTGACTAATTACTAATGATTTACGCCGATGTGCTTTCTGCTTCTGCTGGTGCTTCAGCTTCAGGTTGTGCTGGTGCTTCAGCTTCAGGTTGTGCTGGTGCTTCAGCTTCAGCTTCTGCTGGTGCTTCTGCTGCTACTTCTGCTGAACCGCCGTCTTTTTCAGCATAAGCTTTAAGACCGCGAGCGATCGAAGTAGGAACTTGATTGATACCCACAGCCAACTTGGTTGCGACACCGTTGATAGCGCCAGCAATTTGAGCCATGAGTTGTTCTTTCGACGGCAGATCAGCTAATGCTTTAACATCAGCTTCTTTCAGCACCCGTCCTTCCATCACGCCGCCGCGAAGTTCAGTCTTCTTAGAGACTTTTTGGAATTCTTGGTAAGCTTTAATCGCGCCGCCAATATCTTCTTGCACGAACAGAAATGCCGACGTACCTGTCAGCAATTCTTGTATCGGCTGCCAGGTTTCGTTGCCTTCAACCGCAATTCGCATCAGCGTGTTTTTTGCCACTTGGCAACTGCTGCCTTTCGGACGCAAACGCCGACGCAAATCTGTGATTTCAGCAACAGTTAAGCCCGTGTAGTCAATCACGATCGCCAGTTGAGATTCGCTCAAGGTTTGCTTGAGGTCTGCAATAATCTCATTTTTTACTGCTAAACTTTTGCCCATACTTATTTCACCTCCTTTTAGGATCGAAAATTGCCCGTCAAAAACCCCGACCTTCGAGCCGGGGCAGAGAATTAAAAATTAACAAGTCACAATTAAAAATAGAAAATTTCTAATCTTTGAGTCTTGAGTTTTTATTTCTTCAGCCTCGGCAGGAAATTAAGCGATCGGCACCTGCGGTCTTCAGCTTATTGATTTTTGATTAGGCTATCACGAGAAGGCAGACATAGCAAGGCTATGACGCAAATCTTGTGAGAGATTTACACAGACAGCCGAAGCTGTCTTTTACCTTCTGCCTTCTGCTTAATTCTTTCTACGCAGCATCAAGTTTGGTATCGCGCAGAGCACTGATATCGACTTCGATCGACGGGCCCATTGTTGCGGATACGTACAAACTGCGCCAGTAGCGACCTTTAGCACCAGAAGGACGGTTGCGGTCAACTGTTTCTTGCAAAGCATGAAGGTTGACGAGCAAATCTTCCGCTGAGAAAGCTGCCTTGCCAAACATAACATGAACGATGCCAGTTCGATCGGCACGGAATTCTAGTTTACCACCTTTAAACTCGTTGATCGCCTGAGCAATGTCAGTCGTCACCGTGCCACCTTTCGGAGAAGGCATCAAACCGCGCGGGCCCAATAACCGACCCAATTTTGCCACCAACGGCATCACATCTGGGGTAGCAATCAGGCAATCGAAGTCCATCATGCCCTTCTGAATTTCATCGATCAACTCTTCAGAACCAGCAATATCCGCGCCGGCATTTAGAGCTTCTTTAACTTTTTCGCCCTTAGCAATCACCGCAATTCTGACTACTTGACCAGTTCCTTTTGGTAGCGATACAGTTGTCCGCAACTGTTGGTCAGTATATTTCGGGTCAATTCCCAAACGGATGTGAGCTTCAGCAGCTTCGCCAAACTTAGCGGTTGCTGTTTCTTTCAAAAGTTGCAGAGCTTCCAGCGGTAGATAAGGTCTGTCTTCAACTTTCTTTTGAAGTTCTTGCAGTCTTCGCGATACTTTCTTTGCCATTGTTATCTCCTGGGGTCAGTCGATTTTAGATTTTAGATTTTAGATTTTAGATTGAACCTATCGGACAATCTTAAAATCTACCCGTTTTCGGTTACTAGCGAAGCTTTGCTTCTCCCCCTGAACCGATCGATTTTGGATTTTGGATTTTGGATTTTAGATTGAAGATTTGAGCTTCAACACTGGGAATTACCGATTGCCAACTGACAACTGCCAACTGACAACTGACTTCAATCCGCGATCGCCACGCCCATATTTTTAGCCGTTCCTGCCACAATTTTCATAGCAGCCTCAACATCATTAGCATTGAGGTCAGGCATTTTGGTTTCAGCGATTTCTCGCAGTTGAGCCTGTGTAATCGAGCCTACTTGCTTGCGATTAGGTTCTCCCGAACCCTTAGCAATGCCAGCGGCTTTTTGAATCAAAACCGACGCCGGCGGGGTTTTGAGAATAAACGTAAAACTGCGGTCTTCAAAAACCGAAATTTCTACCGGAACCACCAGACCTGCTTGGTCTGCGGTTCTAGCATTGTACTCCTTGCAAAACATCATAATATTGACGCCGTGCTGACCCAATGCTGGGCCGATCGGAGGAGCTGGGTTGGCTTTTCCCGCCGTAATCGCCAACTTAATTACTGCAACAACTTTCTTTGCCATTAGTTAGTTCTGTTTCTGAACCTGATTGAACTCCAATTCTACAGGCGTATCGCGCCCAAAAATCGAGAGTAAAACTTTGAGCTTGTTTCGTTCCGGGCTAACTTCAATCACATCACCTTCAAAATCTTTAAATGGCCCGGAAAGTACCACAACGTGGTCTCCAGTAGACATCGATACTTTGACAACTGGTTCTGATTCCTGAGCGTTTCTGAAGATCCGTTCTACTTCCGAATGACTCAGAGGTAGCGGTTTGACGTGACCCCTGCCGCGCCCGTAGCGGCGTTTCTGCTCTGCCCCGACAAAATTAATTACATTCGGGGTATTTTTGATCACCTGCCACGTATCCTCGTCCATAAACATACGGATGAGTACGTAGCCGGGAAAGATTTTTTCATCTGACTGCCGCCTGGAACCGTCTTTGCCGACTTTGATCGCCGGAGTTTGCGGAATTTCTACTTGAACGATGCGATCAGCAACATCCAAAGTTTGAATCCGCTGCTGCAAGTTTGCCTTCACGCGCTTTTCGCAGCCAGAGGCAACTTGAACAGCATACCAGCGAGCATCAATCTCCGGCACATCTGGCGATGCTGCCTGTCCCGTCGCTTCTGTGGAATACTCAGATTCTTCTGATGCAAAAGTCATGGCCCAAACACCTTTCCCGCGCCCCAGTTAAAGAAGTTATCCACCAAATAGATCAGGCTTGCTGAGAGGATCACCATCAAAAGCACGGCCAAAGACTCGCTGATTAGCTGCTGCCTGCTAGGCCAAACCACTTTGTCGAGTTCTTCTCTAGTTTCCTTAAAAAAACCCGCAGGGTCAAACCCAGGCGCTGTTATTTCTTGAGTTTCTTGAGCTTCGTCTTTTTTCGCCACGATTCAATCCCCCTTGCGATTTTAGATTTTAGATTTTAGATTTTAGATGGTGTGAGTGGCCCGCGGCTCTCAGATTTTGTGACACTAACCACTTACGCCCAAGTCCCAAATCTCAAATCTAAAGCCACGACTTTTTTACAAGCCCAACCAATAAACGGCGTAAATGCCGATCGCCGAAACCGATGATCGAGAAGCCACACCGAGCATTTGTTGATGGCATTTTTTGCGAACCGCCCACAAAAATTAATTCTACCCGAAAGTTTGCGGTTTTGACTGTTGCCAGCCAATAGTCCGGGCGCTTTCGGGCAGAATTTAAAGTTTGGTGATTCAGCGCGCCCTGGAGGACTTGAACCCCCGACATCAGGTTTTGGAGACCTGCGTTCTACCAACTGAACTAAGAGCGCACAGGTGAGGTTGCTGAAATTCGCTTAACCTCTAGATTTCTATTTTAACACAGTGCGCTCGTAAATGGGAAACTTTTTTTTTATTTTTTTCAATTTCCCATGAACCATGAACCAAGGGAAAGCTGGGTGCATTCCTACAGGGAGCGATCGAACCGCTGTTTGACGCGAGTAGCTTTGCCCACCCGATCGCGCAGGTAGTAAAGTTTTGCTCTGCGAACTTTCCCGCGGCGCATCACTTGGATCGTGGCGATGCGGGGCGAGTGAATCAAAAACACCCGTTCCACTCCGACGCCCTGAAACACGCGACGGACGGTGATTGTTTCATTAATCCCGCCGTTACGCATGGCAATCACAGTCCCTTCGTAGGGCTGAACCCGTTCTTTGTTACCCTCTTTAATTCTTACGCCGACTCGCACTGTGTCGCCGACGTAAATTTCGGGGAGAACTTTGCTGAGTTCTTGCTTGACTCTATCTATTTCTGCCGTTTCGATAGAACGGATTATTTCTGCGCCTTTCATCGGATTTACCAAAACTCACAATCCCTTATCATATATCGAAATGCCCGTTTTATGTCAAAAAATTTCTATGTTAGATACCTCTGGAGTCGTATTTCTGCAACTAGGGGCAATGGCCGCACTGGCCTTGTACGTCGCCGCCAACTTGGGTGCCAACGATGTCGCTAACTCGATGGGGACATCCGTAGGCTCGAAGGCCCTAACGCTGCGGCAGGCAATAATTGTTGCAGGCATACTGGAGTTTTCCGGTGCAGTGCTGTTCGGCCAAGGAGTTTCCGAAACTCTGGCAACAGGAGTTGTGAATGCAGAAGTGTTCGCGGCAAAACCGCAAGTATTTTTAATCGGGATGGTGTCAGTGCTGATTGCTTGCGGCTTGTGGCTGCAAATCGCTACCAGTCGAGGTTTGCCGGTTTCTTCCTCCCATGCAGTGGTGGGCGCGATCGCGGGTTTTAGCTGTGTTGCAGCCGGAATTAATGCGGTTGATTGGCGAACCATCGGCACCATCTCCCTCACTTGGGTGGCGACACCGATCGCCAGCGGTGCTTTAGCCGCGCTATTTTACAGTGTGGTGAAGTATTCGATTCTCGATCGGCCAGATCCTCTATCTCAAATGCGCGAGTGGATACCTTGGCTGAGTGCAGCAATGCTGAGCGTATTTGGGATCATTGTACTG
Source organism: Microcoleus sp. SVA1B4 (assembly GCF_036700545.1). Lineage (NCBI taxonomy): Bacteria > Bacillati > Cyanobacteriota > Cyanophyceae > Oscillatoriales > Microcoleaceae > Microcoleus > Microcoleus sp. SVA1B4. Next base: position 52,528 of record NZ_JAUBPB010000041.1, on the reverse strand, counting down.
CCGTCTGTTGTGGATGTTGCTTTGGTGCAGACAGGGGCGATCGCCGCCGCACACGATCGATTTGGCTGGAATCTGCCCATTCACGATATTGTCATTGGCATTGGGAGTATTGGGGCGATCGGCATGACACTCAATAGCTGGAAAAAATTAGAATCAGTTGATAAGGAAGAAGGTTCGGCAGCGGATTTTGTAACGGATGTAACGGATGTAACGGATGCAAGGAATAAGAAAGAGGGAATATTTTCCCAATCTCCCACTCTCCCCCTCTCCCCCTCTCCCCCTCCCCGCCACTCTCCCATCGAACAACAAATGGCGAGATTTCAAGTCTTGAGCGCCTGTTTTGTAGCATTTTCCCACGGTTCCAACGACGTAGGAAATGCAGTTGCTCCCCTAGCTGCGATCGCCTACATCCGGCGCACAGGTTCCTTTCCATCAGGGGATTTCAGCGTACCACTGTGGATTTTAGTCGTTGGAGGCGCAGGAATAGTCATCGGTTTAGCCATCTGGGGCAAAAATGTAATTGCCACAGTCGGCGAAAAGATAATCGAACTCCAACCCAGCGGCGGATTTTGCGCGGAATTAGCCACAGCCACCACAGTCTTGCTAGCATCCCGATTCGGTTTGCCAGTTTCCACATCCCACGCTTTAGTCGGTGCAGTCGTCGGAGTCGGGCTGATCAAAGCTTGGAAAACAGTACGGTTGCAAACTTTGCTGTCAATTGGTTCGGCTTGGCTGGTGACAATTCCGATCGCAGCAGGTTTGGGTGCTATCATCTTCAGCATCGCCCAATCAATCGATTTTAGATTTTAGATTTTAGATTTTAGATTGAAGAATTGGAGGTAGATTGGGATTTACTGTTGGGTGGGGGCGGGTTTACGAGATGATTGGTCTTAGGCCGAGATTATTGGTAAAACCCGCCCCTACATTCAAATGTCAACAGACTCATCCTTCTGATTGCCTCGGTTGGGATAAACTCGCGAAGGCAAAAGTTTCCAAGCCCCAGCATCTGCACCCCAGTTGCGAAAAATCTTCACAGACGCGAAAATTTTAGCGAAACGCCAATTATAGCAACGCTTCCAGTCAGGAGGCCACTGGGCGGTTTCGTCAGCGGCTTGCAAAGCTCTGACTTCAGCTTCGAGTGCTGCGGCGTGGCGCTGCATGATGATTTCTAGTTGCAAAAAGTGTTCTTCGGGCGATTCCCTGCGGGATAGCTTCGCTTCACGCAATTTTTTTACATCCTAACTACAAGGGTGATAAGCTGTTGCGGCGTTTAAATTATATGTTAAAGAACAATCAAACTCTTGTGGGGAGTAGGGGTTGGGCGTCCCGCCCGCCCTGAATATACAATTTAAATGCGCGACAGCTTAGACATCTCCAGAAAAGCCAGCTTTGAACAGGCAAGATGCCTGTTCCACAAGAATTATTGGAGATGGCTGATAGAAATTTCGCACATCAAACCTGGTTTCGACACACAAGCACGCGGGTTCCTCAATCACTTAATTCCTCCTCAAAGCAATGCTTCAGCTTTTGAGCCAGCACCTCAACGTTAGGCTTTCTCAGCATAGTCAGATGATTCCCAGGAACTCTAATCACCTCTACTCTTTGGGTCGTTAATTCACTCCAGCCAAGAGTCGGATCTTGATGATTCATGCTTAGCTTTTCCCTTGATCTAAAAAGAGTAATTCGCTGCGGATAAATTTTCGGTACATAGCTGAGAGTTGCTTGACTGTTAGCCTGAAATACAGTAAACATCGAAGGAATTGCCAGCTCGCGCCAGCTTCTTTCTTTTGACTCCTGAGATAGGATGCTAACCATAACAGCCTGTTTCCAATTCCAGCGATGCAAAAAATTAGCTGCCAAATTAAGCATCTTATTTAATGTCGGAAATTTGGCAAAAATACCGCCACTGTGAATATTTTCAGCAGCAGCCACCAAACGAAAATAATCTACTATAAAAGGCCAGATAGAGCGCGAAACAGTAGTTAGTATAAACTTGCAACCGTCCCAAAAAGAAGGTTTGTTAGCAGAAATCGGCGCTAAAGTATCCAGCACAGCAAGCAAAGCCACTTCGTCCCCCGCTGCGAGCAACTGTTGAGCCATCTCAAAAGCAACCAAACCTCCAAAAGACCAGCCTCCTAAAAAATAAGGCCCTTTTGGTTGAACGGTACGCAAGGCTGCGATGTAGTCAGCCGCCATGTCTTCAATGCTAGTTAACGGAGAACTTTCGCCGTCAATCCCCTTTGGTTGCAGCCCGTAAAACGGTTGATTTTCTCCTAGCCCAAAGGCTAACTCGACATAAGGAAACACGACGCCAAAGATGGGATGGACGCAGAAAAACGGGGGATTTTTACCGCGAGGCTTAATTGCAACTAAAGGCGACCATTCCAGAGATTTTGTTTCTGAATATAGCAAATCGGCTAAACCTTCAATTGTCGGATTTAAAAAAAGAGCAGACAGCGGCAACTCGCGCTGAAATTGCTGGTTAATCTCATTGATGAGGCGGATTGCCAGCAGGGAATCTCCACCCAAATCGAAGAAGTTGTCGCGAATGCCAACGCACTCTGCGTTGAGGATTGTGGCCCAAATTTGGGCGAGGGTTGACTCGGTTGGTGTGCGAGGTGCAATGCAGCTTTTGTCTATTGAATTGCTAGTTAGATTCCCCGGTGCAGGTAGGCGCAGGCGGTCGATTTTGCCATTGGGAGTTAGGGGCAGAAAATCCATCGCCACAAAGGCATTGGGAATCATGTAATTGGGCAGTTGCTGTTTGAGGAAATTGCGTATTTCATCGGGATTAAGCGTCTGATTGTGATTGGGGACGACATAAGCAACTAGGCGTTTGTTGCCCGACAAATCATCCACAGCAACCGCCGCTGTTTCTTTCACTGCTGGATGCTGAACCAGCAGCGCTTCAATTTCTCCCAATTCTATTCGATAACCGCGAATTTTTACCTGTTCGTCAGTGCGGCCTAAAAACTCAATATTGCCGTCGGGAAAATAGCGAGCTAAGTCACCAGTTTTATAAATTCGTTCTCCTGCTTTCTGGCTAAACGGATTAGCAATAAATCGCTGGGCGGTTAATTCGGGGCGGTTCAGGTAGCCTCGCGCTAATCCGCTGCCGCCGATGTACAATTCACCGGGAATTCCAACGGGTACAGGCTGTAAATTTTTATCTAAAATATAGAGTTGAGTGTTAGCTATTGGGCGGCCGATGGGCGGTTTTTTGCTATCGCCAATTTCGGCAAAACTTGACCAAACTGTGGCTTCTGTAGGGCCGTAAGCGTTAAAAAATCTGCGCCCAGAAGCCCAGCGTTTAACAACATCGGGGGAACAAGATTCGCCAGCACAGATGATTGTTTGCAGTGCGGGAAGTTCGGCGTTTGGAAGGACAGCTAGCAGCGAGGGCGGGAGGGTAGCGTGGGTAATAGCATTGTCCTGCAAAAATTGGATTAATGTTTGTCCTGGCAACAAAGATTCTTTCTTGGCACAGTAAAGTGTTGCTCCGGTTCCCAAGGCCATGACAATCTCAAAGATTGAGGCATCAAAACTCAGGGATGCGAATTGCAAAATGCGGTGATTTGAGTTTAAGTTAAAAGCTTCTATTTGAGCTAGGGCTAAGTTGTATAGTCCCCGATGTTCGATTAAAACGCCTTTGGGTTTTCCGGTTGAACCAGATGTGTAAATAACGTAGGCTAGGTTTTCTGGTAGGATATTTGTAGTTTGATTTTCTGGGCTTTGTCGGGCGATAATTTCTCTGTCGGAGTCCAAACAAACTACTGAAAAAACTCCGTAATTTTCCGGCTGCGTCAAGTTTTGGGCTAAGTGCTGCTGAGTTACGAAAATAGACACCTGAGCATCTTCTAACATGAAGTTAAGTCGCTCTTGAGGATAAGTTGGATCTAAAGGCAGGTAGGCTGCGCCTGCTTTGATAATGCCTAGCACTCCGACGATCGCATCTAAGGAACGTTCTACACAAAGGCCCACTAAAACTTCTGGTGCTGCTCCCAATTGCTGCAAGTAACGTGCAAGTTGGTTGGCTCTGCTGTTGAGTTGGCGGTAGGTTAACTGCTGGTTTTCAAAGACGGCGGCGACAGCATCGGGCGATCGCGCGACTCGATCTTCAAATAGGTGATGGAAACACTGGTTTTTCGGATAATCTCTCTGAGTGTCATTCCAATCGATTAATAATTGCTGGTATTCTGGCGCTGTCAGCAAAGCCAAGTCGCTGAGGTGCTGTTTGGGATTGGCAACAATGGCTTCTAGCAGCGTTTGGAAATGTCCCGCCATCCGCGCAATTGTGGCGCTATCAAATAAGTCTGTGCTGTAGACAAATTGCCCTTGAATACTTCCTGCATCTTCCCACAAGTGGCACTCTAAATCCAGCTTGGCGGTTCCCGCGTCAAAGTCGATCGCCTCTCCAACGATTCCCGGCAATTCTAGCGCTGCTATAGGAGTGTTTTGCAGGCTGAAACTAAGTTGAAATAGGGGGTTGCGACTCAACTCGCGATCGGGGTGCAATTCCTCAACCAACTTCTCAAAGGGCAAATCTTGGTGGGCGTAGGCTGCCATTGCGACGTTTTTTACCCGATGCAACAGTTCCCGAAAAGTTGGGTTTCCTGATAAATCTGCACGCAGCACCAAACTGTTGACAAAAAAACCGATTAATGCTTCTATTTCGCTCAGGTTGCGATTGGCGATCGGCGTTCCTACTGCAATATCTACTTGTCCTGTATAGCGGTACAGCAAAGTTTGAAAAGCGGCTAGTAGAGTGATAAATAAAGTCGCGCTTTCTTGCTGGCTCAATGACTTTAGCGCCTCGCTCAAAGCAGGTGATAGTGTTATAAATTGTTTAGCGCCGCGGTAGGATGAAACGGCTGGTCTTTGCCTGTCTGTTGGTAGATTGAGTGTGGTAATTCCGTTTAACTGCTGCCGCCAATAAGCTAACTGGGTTTCTAATACTTCGCCCTGCAACCATTGGTGCTGCCACTCTGCAAAGTCGGCGTACTGTACGGGCAGTGCTGGTAAGTGCGATCGCTCATTTTTTACAAATGCTGTGTAGAGCGTTCCCAGCTCTCGAATTAGCACTCCAATCGACCAACCATCAGCCACAATATGATGTAAATTCAGCAACAATATATGTTCTGTTTCACTGAGTTGTAGCAGCGTTACTTTGAATAACGGCCCAGCGGCTAAATCGAAAGGGCATTGCGCTGCATCGGTTGCGAGTTGCAGCGCTGCGGTTTCCTGCTGAGTTGGCGAGAGATTTTGTAAGTCGATTGTGGGGAGGGATACGGTTAAAATGGGAGCAATAATTTGTACGAGTTCCCCTTCCAAAAGCGTAAATGTGGTGCGTAAAGTTTCGTGCCGCTGCACAATTTCGTTGAAGGTTTGCTCTAAGGATCTGAAGTTGAGGGAACCTGTTAAGCGGAGCGCTGTTGAGACATTGTAGAAAGGATTGCCCGGTGCTAATTGATTGAGGAACCAAAGCCGCTGCTGGGCAAAGGATGCCGGGAAGACGAAAACATCTGTTTCTTGCTGCATATTTATCGAAACTGTACGCTTTCACCAGCGCTCATTTTTATTTAATTTCTTGATTAAAAGATGATAGCTTCCTCCGCCGACTATCGCGCGAAATGGGCACTAAAGCCGGAGCTTGACTTTTAGAATTATTATCTTTTAAACTCTCAACAATCTTAGATAATTCTGCAATTGTCGGCGCTTCAAAAACTCGGCGCAAAGGCAACTCTACCGCGAAAGCATCTCGCACTCTCGAAACAAGCTGAGTCGCCAGCAGCGAATGGCCTCCCAATTCAAAGAAATTGTCCCGGATACCCACTCGCTTTATCCCCAAAACCTCAGCCCAAATTTTCACTAAAACTTCCTCAATAGAAGTATGAGGCGCAACATAACCGCCAGCCCATTCTAACTTAATCGGCTGCGGTGCAGGCAAAGCGAGCCGATCGACCTTTCCGTTAGCCGTCACCGGTAGCGACTCCAGCACCACAAAAGCCGACGGAATCATATATTCCGGCAGTTTTTCTGCTAGATAAGCCTGCAACTGCGGCACTAATTTACGCGCTGCTTTAGCTTGTAAGGGATTGTTAGCATAAGAGCGCCAAGGACGCAAGTTATCGCTTCGGGTTTCTGGCACAAAATCTCTAGTTTTGCCCCGTGCAAACACTACATCGTAGCGCCCTTGACTGTCGGAATTAGACCAACTAATATTAACATTATACGGAACTTCCAAAGCATACCACGCTTCGGGATCGACTCCTAAATCCTCGACTTTTTCCACGGCTTTCTGCAACTGACCTGCTGTGGGAAATTTATCGACAACAGACAGCAACTCTGCCGCTTTAACTGCTGCCGTTACCCGCGCATTAGGCACATTAGCAATTCTTAAAACATCGAGTTGATTTTGCAATAATATTTGTTGCACCTTGGTAACAGTCAGATTCTGATTTTCATCCAACCAATCCAGCCGTTTTTCTGCGCTGCACTCCCCTTTTTGCGCTGATTCTGGGCGTGCTGTTTCAGACGCAATATGCAAAATAGCATTGTATCGAAAATCAGTTAACTCATTGTGATAGCTACCGCGAATTAATTGAATCTCTACGCCGTCAATCTGCGGAAAGCGGTGTTTTAATGCACTAAAAAAATCTGGATCAATAACTAACTCTGTTTCTTGAAAAATTTGCATTTGTACTCGCTGCTGCAACTGTTCGCCCGCGAGAGAAGGTTCGGCTTGATACAGTTGTACGGAAGCCTGGAAAGCTGCCAGCAACGGCAAGCTGCGGACATCTCCGATGAATATAAAGCCGCCGGGAGCAGTTGCTTTCACCGCACCTTCTAGCACCTGCACGAGATAGTCGATAGTCGGGAAATATTGCACGACTGAGTTGAGAATTACTGCGTCAAAAGCTGCTGTCTCTACTCCTTCAAAGTCAGTCGCCATTTTCTGAAGCAGCGTTACATTAGCTAATTCTTGATTTGCCAAGTGCTGCCGAATATAGTTGAGCGAAATAGGTGAAAAGTCTGTGCCGCAATATTGAGTGCAGCGAGGGGCAATTTGGAACAGCAACAAACCTGTGCCGCAGCCAATTTCTAACACTCGGCTAGGCTGCAAAGCTAAAATTTGGGCGGCTTGATTGTTCGCCCAGTCGCGCATCTGTTCTGCGGGGATTGGCTGATTAGTATAACTGCTATTCCAGCCGACAATATTAAATGTTGGATCTGAGTCAACAGCAGGTTGATTGTAAGTTTCATTGTAGAGGATTTGCCACTGCAAAACCTGTTCGTCCTGCAATTGCATTATTTGGCTTTTTTCGCGGGCAACGCTATATTCTGGATTCAGGGCAATATAAGCTACTAAACGTTTATCTCCCTGTCCATCTTCCGAAGCTATTGCTACAGTTTGCTGCACCGCCGGATGTTGAGTTAATACTGTCTCGATTTCTCCTAATTCGATGCGGAAACCGCGAATTTTTACTTGTTCGTCAATGCGCCCTAAAAATTCAAGGTTGCGATCGCCTCTGTAGCGCACTAAGTCGCCGGTTTTGTAAATCCGCTCTCCTGAATTTGGTTTAAACTGAGATGTTATACTATTATCGAGAACAGGCAAGATGCCTGTTCCACAAGAGATGAATTTTGTTGTGGAACAGGCATCTTGCCTGTTCCTAAACAAGTCATTGAGAATGGTGTCTGAATTTGGTTTAAAAGGATTGGGAATAAAGCTTTGTGCGGTTAAATCGGGGCGGTTGAGGTAGCCGCGAGCGAGTCCGTTTCCGCCGATGTACAATTCGCCAACAACCCCCATTGGTACGGGCTGCAAATATTTGTCTAATATGTAGATTTGAGTGTTAGCAATGGGGCGGCCAATAGTCGGGGCGATGTCTGTTTGCTCTGTTACAGGAATATAACCGGAAGTTGTAACGACGGTGTTCTCGGTTGGGCCGTAATTATTTACTAGCTTAAATGGATGGGATTTTAAAGGATGTTGTTGCAGTTTTTCGCCGCCTGTGAGCAAGATTCGCAACGCTGTTGTTTGAGGCCAATCTAATAGCAAAACTTTCTCGGCTAAAGGTGTTGGCAAAAAGCTAATTGTAATGGCTTTTGATACTAACCAGTTTTGCAGTTTTTCTGGATCTCGCCTGATGTCATCTTCTGGAAAGTAGATGCTAGATCCGGCGGCGAGATAAGGCCAAATTTCCCACCCGCAAGCATCAAAGCCGATCGCTGCTATTTGCGTTGCTCGATCGCCCGCTGACACCCCAAACTCTCTTTGATGCCAAAAAACGAGATTTAACAAGCTCCCGTGCTCAATTTCCACTCCTTTCGGCTTTCCCGTGGAACCGGAGGTGTAAATCGCGTACACCAGATTTTCGGCTGTGGCTGCGCTGGTGGGATTGTCGGCGATTTCTTGGGAAATCATCTCCCAGTCTGTGTCTAGAAAAACAACCCTTGGATGGTGAATTTTATCATCTGACTGTGTTTCTAAATTTTGCACTTCGCCATCATCCACCAGGGAATCAATTCCCTGGCTCATAGCTGAAGTCGGCTGAAGCCGACTGGAAACTTGTCCTCCTTCAGTCGTCTTTAGACGACTTTCGCTATTAGACAGGGAATTTATTCCCTGGCGGGTAAGCAATACTGACACTTGAGCATCTTTTAGCATAAAGCTCGATCGCTCAGCAGGATAGCTCGGATCTAAAATTAAGTAAGCTCCTCCCGCTTTCAGGATACCCAACATCCCCACAATCAGATCGAGCGATCGCCCGCAGCAAAGCCCGACTAAAACTTCCGCCCCAACCCCAATTTTTTGCAAATAACGTGCTAGTTGGTTGCTGCGGAGATTGAGCTGCTGGTAGGTGACTCGCTCCTCTCCAAATACCAGCGCCACCGCATCCGGTGTCCGATCGGCTTGCATTTCAAATAGCTGATGGATGCACAAATCTTGCGGATAATCCGCCTGAGTATTGTTGCATTCAACTAACAAATAATCACGCTCTTGGGCGCTCAAATATTGCAAGTTGGCAATTCGCTGTTCGGGATTTGTCACAATGCTTTCTAACAAAGTTTGAAAATGCCCGATCAGGCGGGTAATGGTAGCTTCATCAAATAAATCGGCGCTGTAAATAACCATGCCGCTGATACCCTCGGAGCTATCAACCCACAGCTTATTGCTGGGCGATTGGTTGCTTCCCGAGCTGTTGGGCGATCGCTCCCACAAATGAAACTCCAAATCAAACCGCGCTGTACCCACATCTAACTGCTGCGGGCTGAGTGTTAATTCTGGCAATTCTAACTGATTCCCCGGCGCGTTTTGCAGCGCAAACGCCACCTGAAATAAGGGATTTTGGTTCAACGCGCGATCGGGGTGCAGTTCTTCTACTAACTTCTCAAACGGCAAATCTTGGTGAGCGTAAGCTCCTAATGCTACCTCTTTGACTCGGTTTAAAAGTTCCCGAAAAGTTGGATTTCCCGACAAATCTGTACGCAACACCAAACTGTTGACAAAAAAACCGATTAATGCTTCTATTTCACTGCGGTTGCGATTGGCGATCGGCGAACCTACAACAATATCTTCTTGCTGGGCGTAATGGTAAAGCAACGTTTTAAAAGCTGCCAGCATTGTCATAAACAGCGTCACTCCTTCGCGCTGGCTCAACGTTTCTAAAGCCTCGCTCAGTTGTTTTGGCAGTTGCAAAAATTGCCTTTTGCCTCGGTAACTTTGAATTGCTGGCCTGGGTCGATCCGCAGGCAAATTTAGCATAGAAATCCCGTTTAACTGCTGCCGCCAGTAAGCAAGCTGCGTTTCTAAAACTTCCCCTTGCAGCCATTCGCGCTGCCATTTGGCAAAATCAGCATACTGGATCGATAAAGTCGGTAACGGCGAAGGTTTTTCGCTAGCAAATGCCGTGTAAAGTGCGCCTAATTCCTGAATTAGCACTCCGATAGACCAACCATCGGAGACAATGTGGTGCATATTCAGCATTAGTAAATATTCGGCATCATCCAACTGCAACAATGTGACTCGCAGCAACAAGTCAGTTGACAAATTGAAAGAGCGTTGAGCTTCCTCAGTGGTGAGCCTGTTTGCTTCAGTTTGTCGAGATTCCTTTGGCAAATTTCGCAAGTCCACTACATTAATTTGCAGGTGGAAAGCAGCAGCTATTCTCTGAAATGGTTGGTTTGAAACTACTGCTAAATTCGTGCGTAAAGCTTCGTGACGGCGCACAATTTCATTGAAGGTTTGTTGCAGCGCCGAAAAATTGAGCGTTCCTGTCAAACGCAATGCTGCAGGAACATTATAAAAAGGATTATTCGGGACTAATTGGTCGAGAAACCACAAGCGCTGCTGTGCAAAGGAAAGCGGTATATTTCCTTCCCGCCCCATAGAAACAATCGGTGTAGAAGTTAAACTAGAAGTACGATTAGCTGCTTTTAAAAAAGAAATAATTTCGGCTTTTTTATGAGAAATTTCTGCCCGTAGTTCTGGTGTAATAATTCCTTCGGGAGCGTTGCAGCGCAGGCGCTCGCCCTCAACAAAAATATTAATATCTAGACTGCGAAGATAAGATAAAAACTCAACTAACTCAACCGTGACCGAATCTCTTGCATTTGGCGATGAACTCGATATTTTTTGATCGGGCATTTTGAGTCATCCTGTGATTATTTTTGCAAATATAAAAGAAATTCTACCAGCGCACAAATTAAGAGCTTAACCGATCGCTTGCTTACTGTGGCCTAACCTGAGTATGATTCTGTTTGAATCCGCAACCAAAATCCTACCCAAGGTTTCAGCTTATGCCGTTCATGCCCTTCAATTTCCTGTTCCTATGGCTGGTGGGACTGCTGTCCGTCGGGGTTCTTGGCGGAGGTATATACATTATTTACGAATGGTACATGGGCGCACTTGTAGGGATTTCCTACTTAATCAGCGGAGTGTTGATGCTTCTTTGGTGTGTTGGCGGCCGCTTTATCAGTTTGCCGCTGTTCCGCCGCCCCGGTGCTGACGAACCGAAGCCCACGCGGACGGGTACGGTGCAGCGGGTAGAGAGGCCTGATGGCACTATTTTACAAGTAGAATTCTACGGCCCAGAGGACGGACAGCCGATTATTCTCTCGCACGGTTGGGGGCCCAACAGTATGGTTTGGTATTACGCGAAACGGCAACTCAGCGATCGCTACCGAGTGATTGTTTGGGATCTTCCAGGCCTGGGAAAATCCACTCGACCAAAAAACAGTGACTACTCCCTAGAAAAATTTGCCCGCGATCTTGAAGCCGTCATTGCCATAGCAGGAAATAAACCTGTTATCCTACTCGGACACAGCATGGGCGGCATGATTTCTCTAACATTCAGTCGGCTTTTTCCAGAACTTCTCGGTAGTCGAGTAGCTGGTTTAATTCTGGTAGATACGACTTATACTAATCCCGTCAAAACCGCTATTTTTAGCGGTTTATTACGCGCTTTGCAAAAGCCGCTGCTTCAACCTATGCTCTATCTCACCATAGCTCTTGAACCGATTATGTGGGGAATGACTTGGCTGAGCTATCTCAATGGTTCACTGCACATCAGTGTAGAATTATCGGGATTTAAAGGCACTGAAACGCGCGGTCAATTAGAGTTCTCAGCTTTCTTATCAGCCTTGGGTTCTCCCGGCGTTCTCGCTCGCGGCACACTGGGAATGCTCAAATTTGATGAAACAAAAACTTTGCCATCAATTCACATTCCAGTGTTGGTGATCTGCGGCGATTCAGATATTGCCACTACCCCCCCAGCTAGCCTGCGGATGAAAGCAGAATTGCCTCAAGCAGAGCTAGTTACTATACAGAAAGGAGGACACATGGCATTAATCGAGCATAACCAGCAGTTTGCAGAAGCTGTCAGGGCTTTCTGCACTGAAATTTCCTAACTAAAAATGTGAGTTAAAACTGAGATATTTCAGCATTCTCAAGAACAGGCAAGATGCCTGTTCC
>NZ_JAUBPB010000041.1:0-40451 GCF_036700545.1 Microcoleus sp. SVA1B4 | reverse complement strand
ACAAGACATTAAGTTTTTTGTGGGGAGTAGGGGTTGGGCGTCCCGCCCGCCCTTGAAAAACTATTACACAGCACCGAATTCTCAAGAACAGGCAAGATGCCTGTTCCACAAGACATTAAGTTTTTTGTGGGGAGTAGGGGTTGGGCGTCCCGCCCGCCCTTGAAAAACTATTACACAGCACCGATTTATTTGCGCCAACCTCAAAATTCCACATCTTCGCGCTCATTTTCGTCTGTTCTGGGAGTATCCAAACCTTTCGCAGCCCAGCGCATTGTTTCAATGTATTTTGCCAGACTCGCCACAGTCGGAGCCTCAAACAAATTGCTGACCGATAACTCGACTTGCAAAGCGTCTCGGATGCGAGAAATCAACTGAGTTGCTAGCAGGGAATGCCCCCCTAGTTCAAAGAAATTATCGTAGATACTAACCTGCTGTTTTCCCAAAACTTTAGCCCAAATTTTCCCGATCGCACTTTCGAGATCAGTCCGAGGCGCTACATAATTTTCTGTTATATCCTCGCTGTCTGTATCTATCTCAGGCAATGCGCGGCGGTCTACTTTGCCATTAGGCGTCAGTGGCATATTCTCCAACACTGCATAAGTTGCAGGAACCATATATCCTGGTAACTTTTCTTTCAAAAATTGGCGCAAGTCACTTGAGTTGAGATTGGGAATTTCTGATTTTTCCTTAATGCCGTCAGGAATAACATAAGCTACCAAATGTTTATCGTCGGGGATGTCTTCCCTCACAATTACTACTGCTTCGCCCACTTGTGGATGCTGGCACAAAGCCGCTTCAATTTCTCCCAATTCGATGCGGTAGCCGCGAATTTTTACTTGGTCGTCAATGCGGCCTAAAAACTCGATGTTGCCGTCAGCTAAGTAGCGACCTAAATCACCTGTTTTATAAAGGCTACAACCTGATTTATTGCTAAAAGGATTAGGAATGAATGCAGCAGCAGTTAAATCCGGCTGGTTGAGGTAGCCTTTCGCCAGTCCGTCACCGCCGACGTACAATTGACCAATAACACCGATCGCCACCGGCTGCAAATCCGCATCTAGGAGATAAATCTGCGTGTTGGCGATCGGGCGGCCGATGGGGATAGATGCTGCGGTTTCGGGTACGTCTTGCACGCAATAATAAGCGGAAAATGTGGTATTTTCTGTAGGCCCGTAAACGTGAATTAATTTAGTGGTTGAATTTTGTTTGAGAAGTTTTTTAACCCATCTCATATCCACCGCTTCTCCGCCAAACAGCAAGCAGCGCAGCGAATCAAAAGCTTGCGGTAAAACTCTAGCAATTTGTTGAAATAATGCCGTTGTTAAAAACAAAACGGTGATGCCTTGTTGGCGCAGTTCTAAGGCTAAATCGTGAGGCGAAAGGGTAATATTTGTGCTAATTCCCACGAGGTGAGCGCCGTTAAGCAAGGCTCCCCAAATCTCGAATGTGGCTGCATCGAATGAAGCGTTTGATGCTTGGGCAATTTTATCGGTAGGTTCTATTTTTATATAGTTGGTGTTGAGTACCAGCCGATTTACTGCTTTGTGGGTGACAGCAACTCCCTTGGGTTTTCCGGTTGAGCCAGATGTGTAAATAACGTAAGCTAGGTTGTCTGCTGTTACGGTGTTGGCGGGATTTTCGGCGCTTTCTTTGGCTATGTCTTCCCAGTCGCGATCGAAGTAAATCACCGAGTTTGAGAAGTCTCGGAAATTCTCAATCAATTTATCCTGAATTAGCAAGACTTTAACTTGAGCATCTTCCAGCATCAAGTTTAGCCGATCGCGCGGATAGCTCGGATCTAACGGTAGGTAAGCTCCTCCCGCTTTCAGTATAGCCAACATCCCGACAATTAGGTCGATCGATCGCTCTGCACAAAGCCCCACTAAAACCTCCGCCCCCACGCCCAGTTTTTGTAGGTAGCGCGCCAGTTGGTTGCTGCGACTGTTGAGTTCTCTGTAAGTCAGGTGCTTGCTATCGAAAGTTAGGGCTACATCCTCCAGATGCTGCTGAACCCGCTCTTCAAATAACTGATGAATGCACTTATTTTGAGGATAATCTGTCCGAGTATCTTTCCATTCTCTGAATAATTGATTCACTTCATCCTCGCTCAATAAAGGTAAGTTAGCGATTCTTTGTTCTGGATTAGCAACAATGCTTTCCAGCAGCGTTTTAAAATGCCTCAGCATTCGGGCGATCGTAACTTCATCAAATAAATCTGTATTGTACACAGCTACGCCTCTCAGGCCTTCCGAATCTTCCCACTGTTCGCCGTATCTGTTCCTAAACTTATCGGAAGCTTCCCACAAATGCAGCTCTAAATCAAAGCGGGTTGTTAGAGTCTCCAAATGAAAAGAACTCAACTTTAATTCGGGCAATTCTAGCTCGTCCACAGGCCCATTTTGCAGGCCGAATACCACCTGAAATAGCGGGTGGCGATTCAACGATCGCTCTGGATGCAATTCCTCGACTAGCTTCTCAAAAGGCACATCTTGGTGAGCATAAGCTCCCAGGGTTACTTCCCGCACCCGGCCCAAAAAATCTCGAAATGTCGGGTTTCCTGAGCAGTCTGTTCGCAGCACTAAAGTATTGACAAAAAAACCGATTAATGCTTCTATTTCGCTGCGGTTGCGATTGGCGATCGGCGAACCTACTACAATATCTTCTTGTTGCGAGTAGCGGTAAAGCAAAGTTTGAAATGCTGCGAGCACTGTCATAAATAAAGTCGCTCCTTCTCGCTGCGATAGCTCTACAAGTGCGTCCTTCAGCTTTTTAGGCAGTTCTAAATATTGAGTTTTCCCCCGATAATTTTGCCTAGCTGGTGCAGGGCGATCGGTAGGCAAATTTAACACAGAAATTCCGTGCAATTGCTGCCGCCAATAAGCTAGCTGAGTTTCTAATACTTCACCTTGCAGCCATTCGCGCTGCCACTCTGCAAAGTCGGCATATTGAAGGGATAATTCTGGTAGAGGAGATGGCTGTTGATTTATAAAGGCTGTATAGATAGCTTCTATTTCTCGAATTAGCACGCCGATCGACCAATCATCAGAGGCTATGTGGTGCATATTTACCAATAGAATATGCTCGGTTTCTGTCACCCGCAGGATGGTTACTCGCATCAGCGGCCCGGTGGATAAATTGAAAGGGCGAAGAGATTCTGCTGCGGAGAGTTTCTTTGCTTCTGTTTGTCGTTGTGCTGGCGGCAAATCTTGCAAGTCTAATATTTTTAAATTAGTCTTGAAAGCCGCAGAGATTATCTGCACTGGTTGGCCTGATACCGCTGCAAAAGTGGTTCGCAAAGTTTCGTGTCGCTGCACTATTTCGTTGAAGGTTTCCTCTAAGGCTGTTAAGTTGAGGGAACCAGTTAAGCGCAGTGCTGTTACTACATTATAGAAAGGGTTTTCCGGTGCGAATTGGTCGAGAAACCACAAGCGCTGCTGGGCAAATGATGCCGGAAAGACAAACACTTCGGCTTCTGAGGAAATATTCAGTTTTTCTATATCCTTTGTCAAGGAATTGTCAAAAATTTCGGAGGCCATATCTGTTGCTCTTGGGGGATGGGATGTGTTAATTTTTTGATGGCGCGGGGGGGATTTTTGACCGACAGCATCCAGGATACAAGCTCGCGGATTCATTCCTTCGCAGACTCAGGACGGAGAAATAAAAAACCTGTATCCGAGAAACTGGCCCCCCGAATTTATCCGTGGGGTCAATGCTTCAATCTAAAATCTAAAATCTAAAATCTAAAATCGATTGAGGGTGCGATCGCCTCTTAAAACTTTCGCAAGCAAAAGATCGGAACCTTTAATATAATAAATCCGGGTGCAGGAGTGCGGGAGAGACGCGGGGAATAGAAACGGGGTTTCTGCCTGCAGGATAAAGTTATCCATTGAGGGGCTAGGAGTGCCACCCCCCAATCAAATTTAGTCACAGAACGGGATCTTAGGTTTGTGAGTCGGGTGCAATCGGGTGAGTTATATGCGAGAATTACCGGGAGCAATTCGTGGAGAGGTCAAGCTGTATAGCAATCCTCAATGATTTGTGTAATTCTTGTAGGGGCAAACCCCCCGTGGTTGCCCCGCCTTGGCTGGGGTAGGCACTCTTAGCACTACCCCTACATATTTTTACAACTGATTTAGGATTGCTATAGTATGATTTCTAATTGCACAAAGTGTTCTTGGGGCGATTCCCTTCGGGATAGCTTTGCTTCACGCAATTTTCTCACATTTGTAGCTTAGCGACTACTATTGATTCAACAGTGTTCGCAATCTTTTAGAGCCACTCACTAGAACTTGCGACCAGATTTGCCAAAATACTTAAGAACACTGAACGTGCAGTTTAAATTAGAGGTTATAGGCTAATGGCGCAGCGGAACGTATACTCGTCAAAGGACGAGCCAGAGGATACACAATCAGCAGAAGAAGTCCTCCACTCAGTAATGCAAGAACTGGACGCTTTGCATCAAAATGTCAAAGGTCAGTTAAATCAAGACATTACTCGGCTGCAAACTGAAAAAAATCACCTGATTGAAGATATTGAAGACCTCAGAGAGCAATATCGCAAATTGCAGTCTCAGCAAATGGAATCTCTGTCTGGGCGATACATTCAGCAGCAGCAATTGTGGCTGAAGCAGTTGGCTCAAGTTTTGGCTCACAATTTGCAGGATTTGTTGGTGCAGCGGTTCAACGAACTCAGCGCTAATTCGGGAAATTCTCTCAGCAGCCCTATTCCCAGTGGCGAGTTCCCGATACCCTTGCCACCCAGCAACTACGACGAACGGGCCTCGCAGTTGCTGGCGGCGCTGGATGAAAGGATCGATCGCAGTTTCCAGATGCTGGAACAAGATTTAACCAGTTACGAAAGCGAGCTTTCTGTGCGGCTCAACAACATGAAAACCCTGGAACTGCAAGGGGAAGAGCTGTTACAAAATCTCGTAAACCGCATCAGGGAAGAACTCGAAGAAGAAGAAGCATATCTTGAGAATCCTTTCGATGCTCAAGATTCCTATGTCGAGGAATCAACTAATTCTCTTAATTCTGTCCGCCCGCAATTTCTGCAGCCAACACCTGCGGAAACGCCGCGAGAACCGGTGCCCCAGCCTTCTTCAGCGCCTGCTGCAACTGTTAAAGCATCTTCTCAAGTACAGACAGGTTTGGTGCTGGCTTTGTCTTCGGCGGTGGTATTGTCGCTGTTTAATGTTTGTTTGAGAATTCTGATTAAAAGCAAAAACCCTCGGATGGTTTTTGGGTTGTTTGAATTTCCGGGGGTGGTGACTCCTGGTTTTGGAAATTCTTTGTTGATTTTGTTGATGCGACTGATCGTGGTGATGGCTTTGATGCCGATATTGGCGACATTTCTGTATCCTTCTGTGTGGAAAGATATTAGGCGGTTGTTTGAGTCGGGCGATCGAGCTTTGTGGAGTAAGGTTTTAGGAAGCGCATTTTTTCTGTTTTTGTCTCAGGTTTTGATTTATTTGGCGATCGGCAATATTCCAGCCGGGATTGCGATTACGATTTTCTTTATTTACCCGATCGTCACCGTACTAGGTTCTTGGATCTTGTTTGGTTCTCGCCCTAGCAAAGTCGGCTTTTTGGCCATATTCGGGATTACCGCAGGTCTGATTTTAGCTGGGTGGCCGAGTTTTGCGGCCCCAGCTCCGGGCGGCGGCAATGTGGGAGTGGGAGTCGCAGCAGCACTGGCTTCTGGGATTACCTTTGCAGGTTACGTATTGCTGACGCAAATGGCCGCGGGCAAGCTGCACCCAATTCCTTTTAGTTTAGTCAATTTCGCCGCGATTTTTGTATTTTCCTCCCTGAGTTTGTGGGTGCCACTGTCGGAAAATTTTTCTCCTAAAATCGACCCAAATGTTTGGCCTGGTTTGATTTTGGGAGGCGTTGTTTTAGGGGTGCTGACGCTGTTTAGCTATCTTTTGAATAATTTTGCCATCCGGTTCGCGGGGGCGGCATTAGCGTCAGTAATTGGCACTTTGGGGCCGGCAATGACTGCACTCTTCGGTTTTCTAATTATCAATGAGAAGTTGCAGCCTGTGGCAATTCTCGGCATGGCTGTGGTGACGTTGAGCGTGGCTGCTATGAGTGTGGAACGCATAATGGCTCCTCAGAAGAAGGCTAGTTAAGGCAAGAATTTGGGCGATCGTCCATTCAGAAACCCGGTTTCTTCAAGAAACCGGGTTTCTCTGTGCGGAGACAAGATTAAACAACAGAAACAACCACTCGAAAACCCACAATACTAGCCTTACAATCCGGCTGATATCTGAGGCGACACGCGCTGCGACAATTCGGAGGATGATCGTTCCAAGAACCGCCCCGCAACAACCTCAGCGAAGACTCCCCGTCGGACTCCCAAACGCTACCATCCGCAGGCGCACCGTTATAATTATTGTGCCAAGAATCCGCGCACCATTCCCAAACATTTCCGTGGAAATCGTACAATCCAAAAGCATTAGGTTTAAAACTGCCAACATCTGTCGTTTGAAAGCGATAAACTCCCTTCGGCGCGTCAGCGTAATTAGAATTTCCGTTGTAATTTGCTAACTCGCTGGTAATCGTTTCCCCAAAATGAAACGGCCCCGTAGTTTGCCCCCGGCAAGCATATTCCCATTGGGCTTCGCTAGGCAAGCGATAATTCTTACCAGTTTTGCGAGAAAGTCGATCGCAAAACTCCACAGCCTCGTACCAAGATACATTTTCTACAGGTCGATTTGCACCTTTAAAACGGGCAGCATCGGGATTGAGAAACATTTTAATTTCCGGCAGCGCCGCCACTGCTGTCCACTGGGCCTGAGTGACTGGAAATTTGCTAATATAGAAAGAGCCTAAAGTTACTGGGTGCTGAGGTTTTTCGTCGCTGTCACCCCGATCTTTTGGAGAACCCATGAGGAAAGTACCGCCAGGAACAGATACCATTTCCAGCATTGTACTGCTACCAAGATGTTCTTCAAAAAAACGCGCTTGGCCGCTGTTAACATTAGTTGGCTTCCCGCGCTTGTCTACTGTCACCACCTGAAATTCAAAAGTGCTTTTGACAGCGGAAATTCTCTGTGCTGCCTTGTTCGGAGGCGGATTGGTGTTAGATTTTTCCCTCGGATTGACAGAGATATTGCTATTAATTTGCCCGCTTTGATTGAGCGGGGTATTGATGGCAAGTTGTCCTCCCTTTGTCCGAAAAGAATTTAGAGCAAGTTGTCCTCCATTGGCACAATGGGGTTGGGGAGGTAAAGAATAGAGATTTAAAGCTTTGATTACTTCATCAGCAGATTGATATCTATTTTTGAGATAATCTTGAATTAATTTATCTAAAACATTTGCCAACTCGCTGCTGATTTTTGTGCCGGCTGGCAACCGTTCTCTCCACATCCAGCCGCCGTTTATCGGGTCATAAAGGTCATCGGAACCGTCAATTTTTGGCAAACATTGAGTTAGTAGTCTCAGACAAGTTATTCCCAAACTGTACAAATCGCTGCCGGGAAAAACTTGACCGCGCATTTGTTCTACAGGCGAATATCCGGGCGTTCCTACCGTCGTGCCTACTTTGCTCATCAGCGAGCCCGTCACTTGTTTAGAAATGCCGAAATCTATCAAAACTAACTCTCCCCGGCCTCCCCTTCGGAAAGCTGAATTCCGAAATTTTCCCGCCTTTGGTAGGGATGAGCTAACAGAGGTGCGGCGCCGCATGATATTCTCAAGTTTGATGTCTCGGTGAATGACATTGCGATCGTGCACAAATTTCAAAATCGGCAGTACATCTGCCAACAACTGCCAAATTTTTTCTTCGCTAAAAACGCCCTGCTGAGTTAATTCTGCTAGTAAAGTTTGCCCCTCAATCAACTCTTGTACTAAATAAAGTCGCTTGTCTTGTTCAAAATAAGCAATTAATCGAGGAATTTGGGGATGTTCGCCGAGTTCGTAAAGTCGTTTCGCTTCTTCTTTAAACAATTGTGCGGCTTTTTCAAGTGCTGAGGTTCCTTGAAATTGGGGTACAAACTGCTTAATTACGCAGGGATCGTCCATGCGATCCGTATCTACCGCTTCGTAAGTTCTGCCAAATCCCCCTTCGCCCAACAGTCGAATCACGCGGTAGCGGTTTCTGAAGAGAGGCGTGAGGTCGGACTTGCCGCAACTTTGACAAAATTTAGAGTTGTCTGGATTGAAAGGATTAGAACATCTGGGATTAGAACAGTAGAACATATCTGGGAAGAAATGATCCGGTTAAGATGATGATATATCTTTTTGGCTTCCTCCAGGAAGACTAACAATTCATAATTAATTATTGACAATTGACGGTAGGGAGGGCATTACCCCCTGCTTGTGTAGCCCCAAGGGAGAAAGTAGAAGGCAGAATTTAAAACGCCAATTAATCCAAATAAAGTGATTTGAGGGCAAAAAATGCCAGCCTTATCGACCGATTTTACCAACCCGCTTACCGCCGATATTCGTCTGGGGATCTTGGTAATTGCTTTACAGAATCCAGTATAGTACAACTTGGCGATCGCCCAAACCAAAAAGCGATCGCACTCAAAGAACTATCCGACTATAAACTAAGAAAGCGATTTCAATAAGCAATTCCATCGCTTCATCGGGGTGTAAGAGTTCTACAAGCTCGATCGTCTTTAAAGGCGATCGGGGAAATTTTAACCTAAAATGTCATATTTATGCTGCTTTCACCAATATTGTAATCGCGCTAAATAACTTTATTTTTGAATAGTTTGACTAATAAAATAACTAATAAAAACAGACCACAGCATGATACTGACACTATTGTTTCGGTGATATTTGGTGAGATAAATATGATAAATCCCTGATCTTTAATCAAGGCAGAGAAGCTTGAGACACAAAATGGCATGAGATATAACCTGAATGCCTGCCAATGATCTCTTTTGCCTTTACTAGAAGAAACACTTAGCATCAGACCCGTACCGATTACAGCACTTATACCAATTGAATTGAGCCATATCTTGACCGAAGGATCGAAATGAAAACAAACTACTATAATATACCAAATGAGATAGCACCAGAGAATAGCTTTATCTAATTTGATTTCGTAAAGATATTGAATCAACCCTTTCATGGCTCTAAAAATGCTTGGCTTTTTTCAATTGTATTGATTAATACAACCCGGTGGATTGAATAATTAGGGATGGATAGCAAAAGAGCCTTCTAACGAGACAAAGCGGTTATTTTTAGCGACCAACCATGTCGCTCAAACATTTTGCCGAGTCCTTTGCCAGCAACATATTTCGCCTTAATCTTCATGATTAATCTATAATAGCTATCTGAACAGGATTTTAGCGCATCGCTTCAAAACTTGCTCCGGCGCGATCGCTCTACTGGTAATTTTAAAGTATGGGGTATTGCGATCGCGACCTAACGACTCGGTTCAGTGGCAGACAGCCCCGCAAGACCCCAAACATACACGCAGAAACAGGGTAGGCTTTCCGCTGCACGCTCATTGTTCGGCAACTTTTGATAACTTCTACCTGATTTGAACGAGGTTAATTGATTGTGCCAAAGTGGATAAGTGCTGCGCGGATCGCGATGAACCACACCGCGAGCGTGGCAAATAGGTAGAGGTAGAACCGAAGTATGATGAGATTGAATGTGCAATGGACAGCACTATGCAATGTGCGAAACACAACGAATACCCACGCGGCGTTCACATACACTGTATCCACCTGCTTTGTGATGAACAGATATAGGACAAGCGCATAGAAAAGTACCGGAACCTCGAACAGGTTTTTTAGATTATCCGATGGATTGGATACGCTGGGTGGCGAAATTTGTGCCAGTGTACCCGGTACAGCAAGCTCTTTTGGGCTGAGCTTTATATTGGTGATAAAACTGATACGGCGGATGTACATATACACCCAGACTAGGAATGTTAGAAACACTGTTGCAAAGAAGGGACTGAAAATTGTATCTTGCGTCATTTATACCTCTCAAATTTGATTATTGTGATAGTTGCTGAACGATAAAGTAGACGATATACGATGTACAAGGCTTGAAGAAACATAGAGTAACGTAAATCCAATTAGAGGATGCAGTATCTCTAGGTGAAGAGGACTTTTGAGATGAATGCTGGAAAATTGTAGTCCAAGCAGGATTGGCAAACTGGCGGCGAGATGTCGTATTCTGCGTGAGAATGGGGCGATTAACGACCATCCCAGTAATACTAATGACAGCCCACTGTACTCTCGCACGAACCAAACATGAATATTCCACCATGCAGGATTATGGAAGTAGGCAACTCCAACCGTTAATAACTGAGCAATCAAGCAGACATTAAAGATGATTGAAGTCACATAAAAGCTGATGAGTATCCCACGTGTGGGAGTGCGATCGGACTCGGTTTCCAAACTTGTTATCATGTCAAGTTGTTTTTGAGATTATAAGGGTAATATAAACTGAGTATTGCCATGCTTCCAGACCTCGATCGGGTACTCTTTTTGACACTCAAGCAATTTGGTTACAAGCCCCCAGATTCATCCGTGGAGAAATCAAAAACCTGTATCCGATAAAGGATCCCCCGAATTGATCCGTGGGGTCAATTCTAAAATCTAAAATCGATTGACACTCAAGCAATTTGGTTACAAGCCCCCAGATTCCTCCGTGGGGTCAATTCTAAAATCTAAAATCTAAAATCTAAAATCTAAAATCGGTTGACACCATGAGCATGACAAGTCCCTTGCAGCTTTTATTTGAAGCGATCGACCAGGTGAAGGATGAACAAGAGCTGCGATCGCAAATCGTGCCCAAAATCGGTGAGTATTTTGCAGCTAAAAGATCGGGAATCTTTTTCTTCGATGGACTTCCTTTAGCCGATAGCAATTTTCAGAAAACATTGAAAGTTGCGCTATCGATCGAACATAATCCTGTTGTGCGTTATTTAGCGGAACGTCACGCTCCTGTCCATGAAGCATTGGTGGCATCACCCAAGGTTTGGACAATAATTTGTCCCCGACCCGATCATTGGCACGTGATGGCGGGGCCGATTGTCAGTCGCGGTCAATTAATGGGTGTAGTGGGTTGTACGCGCGATCGCTCAATGCCCGCTTTCGATACAGAAAATCTAGCGGATTTGAGTGCGATCTGTTTGCATTTGTCTGTTTGGGCTGCAACAGTACGCGCGGCGAAGCTATCCCGTAGGGAATCGCAGCACCAACCTTTCAAGACCTCACGCCTAACGCCTCGTGAATTGCAAATTGCCGAATTGGTTGCTTTGGGGCGAACCAACGCAGGAATCGGGAGGGAACTTTGGATTACTGAGAATTCAGTAAAGCAAGCTTTGAAGCGAATGTTCCGTAAGCTTGAGGTTTCGTCTCGTGCAGAAATGGTTGCACAGCTTTCGGCGACAAAATATAATTTGCCAACCGTAAAAATGTCTCCATCCAACTTGATGCAGAACACTCACCAATAAACTTAAGGCTAGAAACCCTAAGAGCGATCCTCTTCTGCAAGCTTCGCTAACGCATTGAATTGAAGGGCGATCGATCTAGTGGTAATTTTGAAGTATTGAATAGGGCGATCGCGATCTAAGGGCTAAGATGAGTGGTGGCAGATTACCTCGGCGGCATCACAGCCGACATCTCCCGTCCGTTTGAAGAGAGTGCGTTGTGAGGTGGCTCGTCAGCAGATGACTTTTTGATTCCCTGTAAGCTATCACGATTTTGGACTAATACGAATGTGGCGACTACTAGCAGAAAGTAACCGAAGCCTTTTTGAAGTTGTTGCGCTGGAATAAACTGTGCAAGATAAGCCCCAATCACCGTTCCGCATCCAGCTAAAAAGGTGAATGAAACCGTGAGATTCCAGTCTAAGGAAATATGCCCTAAATAACCTAGCAAACCCGCGACCGAATTACACGCAATAATTAGCAGAGAAGTCCCTATCGCCTGTCGCATGGGTACGTTTCCCAATAAAACCAAGGCAGGGACGATCGCAAACCCGCCACCCACACCGACTAATCCTGTCAAAATCCCTACTGCAATCCCTTCAGTCATCAGCCATAGCCAGCAGTATTTGCAAACAGGTTTGACGTACTCGATAGCCTCTAGCTCATCCTTACTAGATACTACCGTCTTTGACAAGGTGGTGCGATAAATCATCAAGCCTGCGGCAATCAGCATCGACAATCCAAATAGGGTCATCTGGAATGCGCTGGTAATGAACGGCAGCGTCGCAATTCTTGCACCGAGGTAAGCCCCCAACATGGTTGCAGTTCCAAAAATTACTGCGGTTTTGAGATTAAGATTACCGCGCCGCCCATGGGGAATGCTGCCCAATAAGCTAACAGTCCCGACAATAATCAAAGTCATGGCGATCGCAGGTTTAGGCGCAACACCCATCACATAAACCAGCACAGGCAGTGCTAGCACAGAACCACCACCGCCCAATAAGCCTAAACTCACACCAATACCAACTGCCAGGAAATGTCCAATTATCCAGATCATCGTTTATTTCCGGCTTGTTGGTTGTAAGGTAACTTTGCCAGTAGCATTCCCATCGCACAGGTGTTAGTGATTCCAGCAAACACTAAGCCAGCACCCACAAATCCACTCAGAAGTAAAAAATTAGGTGAGACAAATACCCCTAAAACTGTTCCCACAAAAACCAATGAGCCTGCAACAATCTGCACTTGCCGAAACAAGCTAATCGGCGCATTTTGACTTTTTTCAATCGGATAGCCTGCATTTTTCCAAGTAGGAATTCCACCACGCAGATGAATCACAGAATTGAATCCTGCGTCTAAACATTGTCTGGCGGCTTTGGCAGAGCGATTTCCAGATTGACAGTAGAGAACGAGTTTTTGTCCCTCAGACGGTCGTACTTGAATTGGATCGAATTGTGACAGTGGATGCAATTTTGCGCCGGGAATACGTTCAGTTGCATATTCGGCAGATTCCCGAACATCCACTAAAGTTACGGCGTTTTCCTCAAGCAATTGTTTCAAGGTTTGAGCATCAATTTCTTGAAGTTGAGAATCGTTAGTCAGTGTCATAGTTGTACTCCAAATAAAATAGATCAAAGGTCTAGGCAGAAATTGAGGTGAGGTTGCCACACCGTTCATTAGCTGGCACGGCTTCCATCATTTTTTGAGGGTTGGGCAGATTCAGTGCATTCATAAATTGAATAAACTCATCCCGACTGCGCCCTGTAAACCTAGGGTTCCAGCGTTTTTCTTCCTCAATGGAAGAAACAGTTTGCCCGCGATAGTCGTGTCCTGGATAGATCGAGGTAGAATCAGGCAAGGTAAATAATCTTTGAGTAACTGAATCAAACAAGGTTCCGGCGTCCCCGCTTTGAAAATCCGTGCGTCCACAGCCACGGATCAATAACGCATCCCCGGTCAGCAAGTGACTTCCATTGACGAGGTATGCCATGTGGCTATCTGTGTGTCCTGGCGTGGCGATCGCCTGCACTTCCACAGTTCCAAGCTGTAGCGTTTCCCCTGGATGGATAAAACGGTCTGCACAGTTAACCTGTGCTTGGGCTGGAACCACACTCACACAGCCTGTTGCTTCCCGCAGTTGAGACGCGCTGGTAATGTGATCGGCATGAACATGAGTTTCCAAGCAATAACGCAATGTCAAACCCAGTTCTTTCAGCAATTTGATATCTCGCTCCACCTGTTCCAACACTGAATCGACCAATAGGGCTTCTGCGGAAGCGCGATCGGCAATCAGATAAGTATAGGTACTGCTTTCCCGGTCAAAAAGTTGACGAAACAGCATAGGCATCAGCCTCTCATTACATTTTTGGTGACAATATTACTATATAGTAGTATTGTCTAAAAAACAAGTCTCGCTCAAAATCTATTCACTCCTGCTTATGTCTCAAATCCCAGTTTCCGCTCTCGCTCAGGTGGCTGACTACTTCAAAGTTTTATCAGAGCTTAGCCGCCTGCAATTGCTGTGCGCGCTTAAGAGTGGTGCTAAAAATGTCACTGAAATCATTGAAGAAACAGGGCTGGGGCAAGCCAATGTTTCCAAGCACCTCAAGATTTTGACCCAGGCAGGCATCGTTCAACGGCAGCAGCAGGGAGTCAGTGTTTACTATCAAATCACTGACCCAATGATTTTTGATTTATGCGAACTTGTGTGTCAGAAGCTCGAAACTCGATTGCAAGAACAGTCACAACAGTTAAAAAACCTCGACAGATTGCGTCAACTCTAACCGCCCCTGATTGCAGCGTCTAGACACGCTTAATTGTTTCTATCCCAGGAGCGATCGCTCTACTGGTAATTTTGAAGTATTCGGTATTGCGATCGAGTGTTGGAAACTACAATTCATCAAATGAATGATTAAATATTACTTTGTAGTTTGGGGCAACAATTGATTTAGTGCACCACACAAGTATCCCTTCACAGTGTCCCTACTTGCACCTACGCCACTCGGAATGGTAAAGATCATCTCGACAGTTAATAGATTTCCGTCCGCTGAGGCAAATACATCGATCGGCAAAGCACGCTGAAATGCTGTTGCGGGATTTTCAGCTTTCATTACACCTGCGCTCACATCGGTGCTGATAGTTTTGATGCTCTCGCGGGCCAAAATGGGTCGTAATTGGGAAAATGCTCTTTCTATCGATAACCCTTCCACCTGAACGCGCGCAGAAAAGGCAGCACCATTGAAAAAGTCCCCCTTTTTTTGAAAGCTTTCCTCGCAGGTTGTGGCAACAGCGGGGGTGGCTAAACACATGAGAGCTAGAGTCAAGAAGAGCGATCGCATATTAATTGAGTTATCAGAATGAAACAATCATCAACATAATGATGAGTCATCAAGGGATGGTTTGGCAAGTGATGCGGGTACCTTCGATGGTTTTTAGGATGAGTTGCAGTTTGGTTAGTATTCCCATTAATGTTACCAAGACTCTAAAAACTCTTCAGCGGTTAAGTTGTGCGACGGCAAATAACCCTGAACTGCTACATAATTATCTGGATCGCGAATTGCATCTCGAACATCTGTTGATAACTGAGCGTCACCACTGATGAACCATAAAAATATGTGCGTATCTAGCAGAATCTTCATTTACCTTCAAATGCACTCAGGATATCTTCTGGCAAAGGATCGTCGAAATCATCGGGAACGGTAAACTCGCCTGCACACAAACCGAATGGTCGTAATTGCTTGCTGCTAGAAATAGGCCTGAGTTCGGCGATCGGCTTATCTGCTTGCAGGATAACAAAAGTTTCACCTGCCTCCACTTGACGCAGATACTTTGAAGGATCGCGCTGAATTTCGTCAACTGTCACGTTCAACATAAAAATGCCTCAGTATAAAGCTCAAAAGCAGTTTCATGGTCTTTCTCAACAACCGCAGTGAACGTTCTCATAAAGTTAAACTAAAGTAGATGAAATAACCATTACAACTGAGATAGCAACCTGTCGTACTCTGCGTGTGAACCAACCCAAAACCAGATCGCAGTATCTCCATCCAACTGACCAACGGCTCGATAGTTGTTGCTAATTCGAGCAGAGTAGATTGGTAACTCTGGATGCACTTTTTTGAAACGCAGACTTGGATAGCTTGGGTTTTCCTTGAACTGGCGATATGCCTCGCGTGTTTGCTCTTGAACTTGTTTTGGCAGTGCCGCAAAAGATTTACGGAATTCGGCTGTAGTACGCGATTTCACAATGTTTCGGGATCGAGTTCTTGGGTTTTACCTGCGTGATACTCAGCCATTGCAGTCGCTGCAAGTTTGGCAAGAGCATCGGGAGAACTAGCAAATGCTCGATCCCATCTCAGATCGTCTTGAAGTTCTTCCAAAATCATTGAAGCGATCGCATCTTGCTCGCTGGCCGATAAGGTTTTCAACTTAGCGATCGCACGCTCCAGTAACTCAGTCATGGCTAGCACTCTCTTAGAATGAAAATGGCATATTATTTATTATCGCTTATTCTAGCAAGTATAGAAACCAGAACAATTAAGAGTAAAGACTAAAAGGGCGAGCGCAACGAATAGTAGAGCGCTCGACCTAATGGTAATTTTGAAGTATTCGATATTGAGTATTGAGTATTGCGATCGCACCAACTTCGCTCAAAAACTGAGGGTAGCTGCCTTCTGGCACATCACCAAATTGAAAAAGCCAGTCCAGGGAATGCTTTGAATCCGCTATGAAACCGTCGAGACTAGATGCCGTGTAATACTGAGTTTTCATATCGCATGATTCAATCTAGCGAAACACCATAATTTCCCTCCAGCCACTTGCTGCCAGCTAACGGTGCCCATCACCCGCCGCAGATAACCTTGAATTCTAACCAATAACCTTTGGACGGTCGGTGTGCATGGGCATTGTTAGGCAGTAAGACGGCTAGTCAACTGAATAGCCAATAAAGAAGATTTCTGAGGGTTGATCGTTCTCATAAAGGATGATGTATCGGCTCTCACCCCGCCCGATCGTGTCCCAAAAATCATCCCATATATCGTAGCCCGTCTCTTCCCAATGCTCAAGCTCCCCCCCGGCAATAACAATATCTTCTACCATCTGCCTTGTAGGTTTATTTGTGCCAAATAAAGCCAGCGTTTCATCGGCGGATAAAGCCCAAGACGCGAGGACATCTGGGGAGTCACTAACTTTCTGGATATCAAGGATAGAGCCTGTTCCGCT
Organism: Microcoleus sp. SVA1B4; assembly: GCF_036700545.1. Lineage (NCBI taxonomy): Bacteria > Bacillati > Cyanobacteriota > Cyanophyceae > Oscillatoriales > Microcoleaceae > Microcoleus > Microcoleus sp. SVA1B4. The sequence goes on along the minus strand of NZ_JAUBPB010000041.1, from coordinate 23,831 downwards.
GTCTTCAGCGTCTTCAAAAGCCGCTTCAATTGAATCGTGGCGGGCACCTGGAGATATAGATTGAGCATTAGGCGGAAAGTTGAATTGGAACATCCACAGTGAAGGGTCGTGCATATTCATAGCAGGATCATACCTTCCTGCTTCAAATTCCTGTTGACGTAGAGCTTGTAATGCACTGTTTACATCAGGTTGATATTTGGTGAAGTAGAAGTAAGGATGAGATCCCATTCAACTGTCCTCAATTTTCAGCTTGGATAATGAACAGTTTTCCAAAACCAAAGACGCTGCCTAACTATTAATTATACCGCAGTTGCGGTCTAACACTTCGATCGCGCTCATTGACCCCATACCCACTTTGTTTCTCAAATCCGACTCCAGATTGCTTAAGAGCCAAAATTTCTCCGATTTGTCTATCAACAAAAATAGAAAACCCCCCAACCCGATTCTTCTTAAACGAGTTGGGAGGTTTTCTCCTAAATCCAATTCAAATCACAACTTGCTCGGCTCGATCGCCGGAGCACGCAGAGAGACAGTTTTATCCGCAGCAGCCTTAGCCACAAGCGACGGCACAGAATCGCGCAACTTTGCAGTCAACTGTACAGTAGTCGCATCGTAAACCTGAGTCAGCATCTTGGGATACAAACCAATGCCAATAATAGGCACTAACAGAGCCGCAATAATAAACACTTCTCGCGGTTCCGCATCCACCAATTCCTCGTGCTCCGACAATTCCTTATTTTCAGGCCCGTAGAAGATTTCACGCAGCATCGACAGCAGATAAATCGGAGTCAAAATCACCCCGACAGCAGCTAGAAATACCACGCAAACCTTAAACACTGGATTGTAAGCATCGCTCGTTGCAAAACCCACAAATACCATCAATTCTGCTACAAAACCGCTCATTCCCGGCAAAGCCAAAGAAGCCATAGAACAAGCAGTCCACATGGCAAAAACCTTACGCATTTTCTGCCCCACACCGCCCATTTCGTCCAGCATGAGCGTGTGAGTGCGATCGTAAGTGCAACCTACCATGAAGAACAAACTCGCCCCGATTAAACCGTGAGAAACCATTTGCAGCATTGCACCGCTAATTCCCAAATCGGTAAACGAAGCTATCCCAATCAGCACAAACCCCATGTGCGAAATCGAAGAATAAGCAATTTTTCGCTTCAAATTGCGCTGAGCAAAAGAAGTTAAGGCGGCGTAAACAATGTTAACCACACCCAAAATTACCAAGATGGGTGCGAAGGTAGCGTGAGCATCCGGGAGCATTCCCGCATTCATCCGCAGTAAAGCGTAACCGCCCATTTTTAGCAGAATTCCTGCTAGCAACATATGGGCGGGTGCGGTTGCTTCCCCGTGAGCGTCAGGGAGCCAAGTGTGCAGCGGAAAAATCGGCAGTTTGACACCGTAAGCTATTAAGAAACCTGTGTACAGGAGCAATTCTACATTGGGGGCGTAATCTTTAGCTGCGATCGCCCGCATATCGAAAGTCACCGTATCGCCGTAAAACGCCATCGTCAGCGCGCCCAGCAAAATAAACAGCGAACCGCCTGCGGTGTATAGGATAAACTTAGTTGCTGCGTAGAGTCGCTTCTTGCCGCCCCAGATGGACAAAATCAGGTAAATCGGGACTAATTCCAGTTCCCAAACCAGGAAAAACAGCAACATATCCTGCACGGCAAAAACTGCGATTTGGCCGCCGTACATTGTCAGCATCAAAAAGTAAAATAGCTTCGGTTTAAATGTGACAGGCCAAGCAGCTAAAGTAGCCAGAGTAGTAATAAAACCAGTCAGCAAAATCAGAGGCATCGACAAACCGTCAGCACCCACAGACCAGTTCAAATCGAGTTGCTGCACCCAAGTATAGCTTTCTACCAGTTGCAAATCTGGATTGCTGAAGTCGTACTGAGTGTAAAAAGCGTAAACAAGTAGGGCAAAATCGATCAAACCGACAATTAGGGCATACCACCGCACCGTCTTGCCATCCTTATCGGGAATTAAAGGAATCAGCAAGGACGCAGCAATGGGAAACAGAATTGTTGTTGTTAACCAGGGAAAGTTAGCTGTATCCATTGCGTTTTAAAATGATCCATCAGTTATTAGGTTTAAACACATTTTGCCAATTTTAGCCTAAATTTTATACTTTCTTTAGACGGAACATTTTTTTTTGCTATTATCTGGACAAATTATGCGATCGCAACAGTTAAGTTTAATGAAAGATTTATTTCTATTTGCTAATTGTCAATTGTGAGTTATTGAGCTAATGCCCGTTCTTAAAATATCTTCTGGCGAGAAATGGCATTGCCCCTTGGTGTCAACTTCAGCCGCTCATCTGCAATTGGGCGAGTCCGCCAGGGAATGAATTCCCTGGCTAATAGCGAAAGTCCTCTCAAGAGGACTAATAGATATCTCCAAAAAAGCCAGTATTGGACAGGCAAGATGCCTGTTCCACAATAAGAGGTTTAAGGAGTTCTTCAGTCCTCATAGCGAGGACTTTAGCTTTGAGACAGGGAATTCATTCCCTGTCGGACTATCGGTTTTACCGGGAAAGTTGACACTAATGGACAAGGCCGTATCTCTACAGATTTAACCGACTCCAGAAACGATCGCAAAACCCAGAACTGCGACAAACACAATCAGAGCATAAAATTGAGCGCGACCGCTCTCAAAGTATTTCAAACCTTCGCCACTAACCAAGGTGAGAAACCCTGTTAAGTTGACGACACCATCGACGACTCGCAAATCAACTTCCATGACTTGCCGCGCTAAACGGCGGCTGCCTTTGACAAAGAGAAAATCGTTGATATCGTCGAGATACCACTTGTTCAGGGAGAACTCGTAAAGCGGTTTGATTTTTTGGGCGATCGCACTTGGGTCAATTTTACGGCTTAAATACATAAGAGAAGCCAAAGTAATGCCCAGCAAAGCAATACCTACAGAGCTTCCCCCCATAATCAAAAATTCCGTCAAATTGAACTCAGCAGCGTGTTCCAAAACTTCTTCGAGAGACTCGCCTGGAGCGCGAACAAACTGCTCGAAATAATTGGCAAACGGCGTACCGAGAAAACCGATAAACACAGAAGGTACTGCCAGCAACACTAGCGGCAGAGCCATTGTCAGAGGAGATTCGTGAGGCAAATGGTCGTGTTCATCGTGACTGTCGCCAGTTGATGCCAATTCCTTAACGTTCATCGCTCCGGGGCCAAAAACAAGACCGGGTTGCAACAGTTGCCGCTTGATGGCGCTGTCATTGCCCCGGAATTCGCCCTCAAAGGTGCTGAAATACATTCGGAACATATAAAACGCGGTCATCCCGGCAGTCAGCCAGCTAACAGCCCACAGAGCGGGATTTGCTGCGAAGGCGCTGGCGAGGATTTCGTCTTTTGACCAAAAACCAGCAAACGGCGGAATTCCGCAGATTGCCAAATTTCCGATTAAAAAGCAAGAAGCGGTAATCGGCATATATTTCCGCAAGCCGCCCATGACTCGCATATCTTGAGCGAGTGCGGGGTTGTGGCCTACAACTGCTTCCATACCGTGAATCACTGAACCTGAACACAGGAACAGCATTGCTTTGAAGTAAGCGTGAGTCATCAAGTGGAAAAGTCCGGCACTGTAAGCGCCGACGCCCATTGCCATCACCATGTAGCCGAGTTGGGAGATGGTGGAGTAGGCTAAGCCTTTTTTGATGTCATTTTGGGTAATCGCGATCGAAGCACCCATAAATGCCGTAAAACAGCCGGTGCAGGCGATCAAATTCATGACTGCAGGCAGCCCTTCAAACACCGGGTACATCCGAGCGATCAGGAATACGCCGGCGGCTACCATTGTCGCGGCGTGGATTAAGGCCGAAATCGGTGTCGGGCCTTCCATTGCGTCTGGGAGCCAGACGTGGAGGGGGAATTGAGCAGATTTGGCTGCTGGCCCCAAAAATATCAGGACGCCGAAGATTGTCGCCAGAGTCGCGCTGAGGGCACCGGATTCGACTAAGGAGTGCAGGCGTTCGCCCATCACCTCAAATTCAAAGCTGCCGGTGGCCCAGTAAATGCCGAGGATGCCCAGCAGTAGGCCGAAGTCGCCGACGCGGTTGGTGACAAAAGCTTTTTGGCAAGCGTCAGCAGCGGGTTTGCGATCGTACCAAAATCCGACTAGCAGGTACGAACACATACCTACGAGTTCCCAGAAAATGTAAATCTGAACGATGTTCGGGCTGATTACCAGACCCAACATCGACGCGCTGAAGATGCTCAGGTAGGCGTAAAAGCGCACGTACCCGTCATCGTGAGCCATGTAACCGTCGGTGTAAATCATCACCAAAAAGGCGACCGTAGTGACGATCGCCAGCATCACCGCCGTCAGCGGGTCGATGATATAGCCCATATTCAGCGAGAAGTTGCCAGCAGAAGCCCACTGAATAGTGCGGGTGTAGGGTGCGTGGCCCTGTAGTTGACTCCACAGCAATGCGAAGGAGAGTACCATTGACCCTCCGAGTGCGGACACGATTAATATCGCATTCGCTTGTCGGAGTTTGTTGGTTGCCTGGTTAAAGGTGATTAAGCCTAGACCTACTAGCATTGCGCCTGCCAGTGGCAGGACAGGAATCAGCCAAGCGTATTGATAAAGCAGTTCCATGACTGATAGGTAGTTTAAAGTTTCTACTAGATATGGCCAAAACTGTAAACAATTGTGACACACGCCTGCGCGACCCGGCAGAAATACTTGTTGTAATTCTCAAGCGTTGTCGATCGACAACGCTTGAGACCTACTGCCTATTTTCCGATCGAGCCGATCGATCTAGTTCGCCTTAAATCTATGCCCAAATATAGACTGACAAATCGAGCTTGGACGGAAAGAAATCAAGAAACCTGGTTTTTTAACCGATACCCTGGCGCTTCACACTATATTTTTGTAAAAAACACTGTTTCGGGGTTCAGGAATGCGACATTTGGCGCTCAGGTGGCCGATCGACAAATGAGGAATTGCTTCTGATTTCTACCTAAAAGCCGAATAACTTGCAGCCGTTACCTGTTGGCTACTTCCTGAAGTTGCAGCCGTTGAGATGGGGAAACTACGTGAGCGGCCAGCATCCAGGCATCCAGAGTCCGCCGCAGTTCCTCGCGTCCTTGGTAGTCTTCCAATCTAAATCGAACTTTATCGCCCTCAAACAAAATCAGCGTGGGCAGACTTGTCAGCCGATAAGTGTGGGCCAACTTGAAACATTGATCGGCATTCACCCCTACGAGCTTGACTTTTCCTGCCCACTGTGCTTCAAAAGTCTTAAGCGTGGGGTCGATCGCGCGGCACAAACCGCACCAAGGAGCCGAAAAGTGAACTAAAACGGGGGTAGAGGCTTGAAAAACCTCTTGTGCAAAAGTGCGTTCGCTAACCGACAACACCATGAGCCCTCAAAATTTAATAATTTTTTTCTATCCTAGGGATCATGCTACCAGTATATGTTCCTAGTGACACGCATCAAAAAAGGATGAATTTCCCACAGCAAACCAGTAAAAATGACTACACCTACGTAGGAAGGACGCACAAACTCAAGCAAATCAAGGGTTTGACGCTTTTGGAGGATTGCCAAAAAAGGCATGATTGAGGTTCGAGATTTGAGGGTTTCAAAGGATTCTCCAAAACGAGCCTGAAGCCGCCTGTCGCCGTGCCACACTCCGAACAGGTGGTGAAGTACCAAACCGATGGAAGTGACGAGGGTAAAGCTAGTGCCAATCCACAGGGTGTGGGCCACGCACCAGATCACTTGTCCCACCATTTGCGGGTGACGAGTGATGCGAATGATGCCAGTCTCGTAGAGGTGAACTTGGGGCTTTTGGACGGCGGCAATTTCTAGGAGGTTGAAAGTTGCTGGGTACAGAAACAGAAAGGAAATTGCCGAAAGTATCCAAACTGCAGGTTTAACTCCGGGTAATCCCTGTACTTGCCAAAGCTGTACGCCGTCGTAACGGTGGTTGAAAAAGTAGACAATCAGAATGACGGCTAGCGGCAAACTGACAAGGGCAAACAAAACGCGGTAAAGTCTCGGCCCGATCAGCTTTTCACCTTTGGGCCGGAGGGCTGCTAAACCGCTGTGGGCGATCGCAAAAACCAGTAATAAGCCCAGAATAACTAAGTGGGAGTCGAGCGCCAAGTCGATCGTCATTGCAAATATTAAGAAAAGTTATTGATTCTCGGCCAATTTGTGTCACAAAGTATCTATGGGAGCATTCAGCGGTTATCAGTCATCACTCATCAGTCATCAGTCATTAGTGACCCAATAGCAACTAAAGACCGCAGACAGAGGACGAGTACAACTGACTTTAAGGTTGCGTGTGTTGCAGCCAAATGACTGGCATCGAAGTCAACTCCGACTGTTGCACACCAAATCGAACCAGCTTGTCGATTGACCGCAGAGATTGACAGAAGACCCGCCCCTACACCTACTGACAATTTAGATATATGTCTGACCTTCCTTTCACTTTAGACCAGTTACGCATTCTCAAGGCGATCGCCTCTGAAGGAAGCTTCAAACGCGCCGCGGACAGCCTCTATGTATCCCAGCCAGCAGTTAGCTTGCAGGTGCAAAACTTAGAGAGACAATTGGACGTGCCGCTGTTTGACCGGGGGGGGCGGCGGGCGCAACTAACCGAAGCCGGACACCTGCTGCTGAGTTACGGCGAGAAAATTTTATCGCTTTGCCAGGAAACTTGTCGAGCTCTGGAAGACTTGCAAAATCTCCAAGGCGGTACTTTGATCGTCGGCGCTTCTCAAACAACGGGAACCTATTTGCTGCCCCGAATGATTGGGATGTTCCGCCAAAAGTACCCGGATGTAGCAGTACAGCTTCACGTTCACTCGACCCGCCGCACGGCGTGGAGTGTGGCAAACGGGCAAATCGATTTGGCAATTGTTGGCGGAGAAATTCCTACCGAACTTGTAGAAGCTTTAGAAATTGTTCCTTACGCTGAGGACGAACTGGCTCTGATTCTTCCTCCATCTCACCCGATGGTACAACAAGAAACTATCCAAAAAGAAGACCTTTACAAATTGCAGTTTATATCTCTCGATTCGCAGTCTACGATCCGCAAAGTAATCGATCAGGTACTGACTCGCTGCGGCATTGACACGCGCCGCTTAAAAATAGAGATGGAACTAAATTCGATCGAAGCCATTAAAAATGCCGTTCAGTCGGGGCTGGGAGCTGCTTTTGTCTCGGTTTCGGCGATCGAAAAAGAGTTGCTCATGGGCGTCTTGCACAAATCTCAAATGGACGAAGTTTTGGTAACTCGGATTTTGTCGCTGATTTACAACCCCAACCGCTACCGTTCTAAAGCAGCAGAGGCTTTCAGCAATGAAATTTTGCCCCAGTTTGCTACTTATTCGACCATCCTGGAGAAGAAAGAACCCCCGGTACTCGATTTGGGATTCATAGAAATAGCAACTCCCAATTCGGCGGGAAGTTAATCTCTTAGGTCGCTGGCAGTTAGCAGTTCGCGGTGAGTTGAGAAATCGAAATCTGGTTTAACCATCACTTTTTCTTCGTTCTTCCCTTTTCCTTCTTTCCTCTTCCTTCTTCCCTCTTCTTAGCAAACAAAAATGGAAGTTTACTGCACCCGCCCGGGCTGCCCGCGCCCTCAAAACTCTTTTCCCGACCTCGATGACAGTTCGCGGCTGAAAACGGTGCAGCAAAAGTTTTGCACCGCTTGCGGGATGCCCATGATTTTGAGGGGCCGCTATTTGCCCGTGAGGTTGTTGGGTCAAGGCGGTTTTGGGGCGGCGTTTTTGGCCAGAGACCGGGATACTCCGGCGATGCGGCAGTGCGTTGCTAAACTTTTGCAGCCGTCGGTAAGTCTGACTCCGCCCCAGCTAAAAATCGCTCAAACTCTGTTTGAACGGGAAGCGGCGGTGCTGGAAGAACTGGGAAACGAACATTCCCAAATTCCGAGTTTGCTGGCTTTTTTTGAGCTGACTGTTACGAGTTTGCAGCCGGGAAAAAACGATCAGTTTTTCTATCTGGTTCAAGAATTTATTGACGGTAAAAATTTGGAGGATGAACAGGCTGTTAAAGGCAGGTTTTCGGAGGCGGAAACGGTGGAGGTGCTGCGGGAAATTTTGAAGGTTCTCGATTTTGTACACTCTCGCGGTTCGATTCACCGGGATATTAAACCTGCTAATATTATGCGGGGTAAAAATGGTCGGCTTTATTTATTAGATTTTGGGGCTGTTAAACAAGTAACACAAAGTGTTGGGAGTGCAAAAGCTTCGACTGGTATTTATTCTTTGGGTTACGCTCCCCCAGAACAGATGAGCGGGCAAGAAGTTTATCCGGCAACGGATTTGTATGCTTTGGCTGTGACTTGTATTACTTTGCTGAGTGGTTTGCAGCCGACGGAGCTTTTTGATAGTTACAGAAACGAATGGAATTGGCATTCGCGGGTGCAGGTAAGTTCGCGTTTGGCTCATGTTCTCGATCGAATGTTATTATCAGCTCCCAGTCAGCGGTTTCAATCTGCGAGTGAGGTGGAAGCAGCTCTGATGTCTGGGCCTCAACAGCCTAACATCGTCGTGCAGCCACCGACCCTACGGACTCCGACTCCCCTACCGACTCAGCAGCTACCACCGACTCAGCCGCCTCCTGTGCCTGTTCATGCAACACCTCCATCCGGGCTGCAACCTTCGCAGAGAGCGACTTTTTCGATTTGGGAGGTTTTGTCGGGGGCGGCGTTTACGGGTTTTGAGGCGGGGGTGCTGGCGATCGCCCTGACGAGTTTGCTGCCCTCTCCTGGCTTGAGTATCGGATTGTTGGGGATGATTGTGGCGGGTTTGATTTACGGCCAGTATCGCAGGGCGATCGAACAAACTGAGATGTTGATTATTGGTGCAGGTACTGTGGCTTTGCTGTGGTTTTTCCCGGTTTTACAGACGGCTGCAGGTGCGATTTATCCGAATTCTCCGATCACTGGCGTGTTGTTTGTGGGATGGTTGGGTGCTTTGGGTGCGATCGCTGGAACAGCTATTTTTCGGTTGATTTATAAGTTACTTTCTAATATTTTTTAAGCTAATAGTCACCTGTAGAAAAGCCTGTTTTGAACAGGCAAGATGCCTGTTCCACAATAATTATGGGAGATGTTTTATTTAAAATGCAGACTCAGAAGTCTATCTACCCGAATTGGGTCATTGCTTGGGGCCCAGAAGCCCGATCGCACCCTGCAACTTGGGAAACGTCCGGTTTTGCCATAATCGGAGCTGAACCCACCTTCAGCCCCAATCAGCGATTTGTGCTGGTAGGTGACTGCTGCTTCGATCGCACCCCAATGCTCAAACAACAGATTGATACCGAGGGATTGACCGATTTGGCGATCGTCGGGCGGCTATGGGAGCAGTACGGTACTAAAACACTGAGCTTGCTGTCAGGACAATTTGCCCTTGCAGTGTGGGATCGAGAGGAGAAAACCTTGTGTCTGGGGCGCGATCGCGTTGGAGCCAAAACGCTCTATTACACCCGTGCAGGAACGACTCGCTGGATCGCGCCTCGACTGCGATCGCTCAATCCGTATCACGATCGAGAACTTGATTTAGTTGCTTTGCGCGACTACTTGTGCTGTGCGTTTGTACCCGGAGCACAAACACTGTGGGAAGCGGTGCGAGAGTTGCGCCCTGGTAGCTACTTGTATTTACCGGATGTTAAGGCGCAAAGATACTGGGAACCGCAGGAGCAAATTACTAATGCCGATCGCCCTTTGGAATGGCACAGTCAACAAGTGCGATCGCTTTTGGAACAACTGGTGCAGTCAGCGCTACCAGCGGGAAAACCAGTCGCAGCATATCTTTCCGGTGGTATTGATTCAAGTTGCGTCACGGCGATCGCAGCGCGACTGCACGATCGTCCGGTACACACTTTTTCGATGCACTTTGGCGCTCACTATCCCAGCGAGATTGAATTTGCCAACCTCGTCGCAGCACATTGTGGCACTGAACACCATATTTTAGAAGTTTCGCCAAAGCAAATTTGGGAGTTGCTACCGGAAACGCTGGCGGCGATGGATGATCCGGTGGGGGAAGGCTTGACGGTTCCCAATTTGCTGTTGGGGCGATCGGCAAAGCAATTTGCAGACGTGGTACTCAATGGCGAAGGTGGCGATCCGTGTTTTGGCGGGCCGAAAAATAAGCCGATGCTGCTGAATAGTTTGTACGGTTCGATTCAGGGTAAACCAGATCCGATCGCAGCTTATTTGACTTCGTTTCAAAAATGCTATGTGGATTTGCCGCGTTTGCTGAAGCCGGAGGTTTGGGAAAAGGTGAAGAATGCGCCTTCCGTCTTTGCTGAGGAATTGCAACAGACAGAAACGACGTTTTTGAATCGGCTGATGCGGCTCAACATTGAGTTTAAAGGAGCCGATTACATTTTGACCAAGGTGAATAATCTCACGGCTGCGGCGGGACTAAAAGCTCGATCGCCCCTATTCGATGCGCGGATGGTGGCACTGAGTTTACAAATTCCCCCAGAGTACAAGCTTTCGGGCGCGCAGGAAAAAGCGGTTCTCAAGGCTGCTGTGGCGGATTTGCTGCCCGATGTCATTGTCAACCGTCCGAAAAGCGGGATGGTGATGTCGATGCAGCAGTGGTTTTTGAGGGATTGGCAGCGACAAGCGCGATCGTTGCTGCTGAATCGTCATGCGGCGATCGCGCCTTACCTCGATCAAACACTAATCCGCGAGTGGCTAAACTATCGTGGGGAAGTTTTTCCCCGCTATGGGCTGAAGCTGTGGCTGCTGGTGACGCTGGAAATTTGGTTACAAGTGAATCGCCGTTAGGATCGCGAATTAAATAACTTACAATTTTAATTGTTATTGTGGGATGGGCCTAAGAGCCCGTCCAAAAAAGACGGGCTCTTAGGCCCATCCCACTTTCAAGAGTGGAAGTTATTTATACCAATTTTAAAAAAGAATGCAACAGTATTCTTTTTTGAAATTGGTATAGAATCTAAAATCTAAAATCTAAAATCTAAAATCGAATGACCCCCTAATTTGTCGATCGACAATGGAATTTTCCTTATGCGGTTTTAGCTCTTGTTTATAGAACCGAATTAAACCGCAGAGGGCGCAGAGGATACAGAGAAAAGGAAGAGACAGATGAATCGTTCCGATGCCAACGGATTTGATATACAGCGTATTCTAGGTGTATTTCATAAACCTGGAATACGCTGTATATAAGCTGCTACGCATTTAAATTGAATCCAGAGACGGGATCTAACTCCCGACCAATTTTGGCCGGGTTTTTTTTGTCAATCGCCCGCCCTCGCCACAAATTCTCCTAAATTCTGCCAAAGTGTCCTGAAAGAGGTGCTGTGAGGCGAAAGACTAAATTAGTAGATGCACCCGTCGCTAATTTAGGATGATTGCATTTATGTATTTGTGTAGTTAATTCTGTCTAACTACTTATCTAACACAACTACGTCAATAATCTTTCAAGGAAAAAAATATGTCCAGTAAACAAGGTCAACCCCCCTGTCAACATACTGTAGAGTCTGGAGATACATTTTCCAATCTTGCACTTGCCTACTATGGTGATGGTAGCGATGCGAACGCGAACAAAATTGCAGGTGCAAATCCTGGCGTTTCCCCTACAAGTTTGCAAATTGGTCAGAAACTTCAAATTCCTGCTTAACAGATTTGGAAAGCTTGTCAAACTAACCACTGCTAATAGCAGTTATTAAGAGTGCAGAAGGTTAGCCAATCAAACTGACCTTCTGCAACTAACACTTGCCAAGGGATTTATATTGACCCGAAGAAGCCAGAGATAACTATTTTTCAATTTTTGGAGCGTTAATTATGTCAGTCGAAATCTTTACAGATTCCAATTTCTCTGGAACTAAATCCGGTTCTCTTGAGCAGGACTCTTCCTGGATTGGAGATTTTTGGAACGACAAAATATCCTCGATAAAAGTTTACTCCGGCACTTGGGACTTTTTTGAACATTCAAAATTCCAGGGTCGAAGCCTCCGACTTGGACCAGGCGAATATCCCAGCTTCAACAATGAAGTTAATGATACCATCTCGTCATTTAAAAAAGTGGCAGTAGGTGATTCAACTGGTTCAGATAATGATGTTCTGAAAAGAATCCTAGACCTTACAAACAATGAGCGTGGTAAAGTGGGTTTATCTCCGCTCACACTTAATTCCCAACTGACTGCTGCTGCACAGAAACACAGCCGGAGCATGGCAATGCAGGACTTTTTTGATCACCGCCAAATGGGGGAGCGGGTCAGAGCGGAAGGTTATCATTACTCACGAGTGGCGGAAAACATTATCGCTGGCCACTCTACACCAGAGGATGCCATTAAAGGCTGGATGAATAGCTCAGGACATCGTGACAACATTCTGAATTCTAACTATCGAGAGCTTGGGGTCGGTTACTACTTTTTGGAAAACGATCAGGGTAGCGTCAACTACAAGCATTACTGGACTCAGGTGTTTGGCACACCCCAGTAACGCTCGATAGCCCGATCAATTACAAGTTGGGCAAACACCTCAAATTCCATAAACCTGAATCGCCGTAGGAATAGCTGATTTTAATTGCAGTTATTGAGGATACAGAAGTTTAGTAACTCAAACTAACCTTCTGTAATTAATACCAACCCCTGGATCTATATTTAGCGAAAGAAGTTGAAAAATGGGAATTTCTACAGATTACTCAAACGTTCCTGACTGGGTAGCTAAACCCGAAGGGTACCCGACCGGATCGATGGTCAAATACAATGGCAACATCTTTTATGCCAACTTCTGGGCTTCAGAACCAGGGGTAGGGGATGCAGATCATAATGGTTGGCGGTTTTACGATGAGTTGTACGATCAAACATCTCACACGCCTACCGCACAAGCTAAAATCATTGCCTATATTCCTACTTGGAGAAAGAAAGAGGGATTTAACTATGCCAATGATGAGATGTATCGATACATCACACACGGCATCGTCTCATTTCTCATGTTTAGTGAGGTAAATCTCGGTGAGTTTGAACCAAAGTCTTTGGATGAGGTTAAGGCAATCCTCTCAGATGTGGTCAACACCGGACATCGAAACGGTACGAGAATCTCAATTGCGCTGGGAGGTGCAGTTGATTATGGATTCCTCAATTTGATGACTTCTATAGGAAATAATCCCGATAATCCACTTCTGGATCGCGCCGTACAAAATGTAGTAAATTTTGTCAAGTCAAACAATCTCGATGGCGTAGACCTGGATTTAGAGTGTTGGTGGGGCAAACCTGGCGAACAGGATCAGGGAGGAAGACCAAAAGGTGATGGACCTCATCCGGCTGGATCTGCTTTGACTTTGTTTGCTCAAAAATTAAAGCAAGCTATTCCTGATAAATTGGTTTCCGCAGCTATTTTTGGCACCTCATGGTATGGAAATAACTATGACCCAAAATTAGCAGATTATGTGGATTGGCTGGGAATTATGACCTACGATCTTACTGGATCTTGGAATAGTTCTCCAGTGGGGCCACATACAACCCTGTATAAGATACGCAATCAGGAGTCATATGTTGAAGAACAACAGGGAGAGTGGCCTGGTGGTGGGATTGTAAATAATCCTATTCTTTCAGTGGAAGACACACTTTGGTACTGGACGAATCCGTTATTTGTGAACTGGCAGGGTGCAGGACAAAATATACCCAGAAATAAGATCGCCGCAGGAGTTCCGATCTATGGCTATGATTTTGCCTACGGGAAAGACCCAGATGACCTGAGCGGTCAAGTACCTCCAGGGTATAAATCGATTCGGTACAAAGATATCCTGGCTCAATTTCCGGATGCTCATACGGCTGCCAATGGCAATATTAAAGTGCCGGGAAGTACACCTAGACCTCCTTTTATCTCTGCTTCAGGAAGCTATCGATATACTCACAATATCTACTTTGAAACTCCAGACACTGCTGTTACCAAATTGAATTTTTTAAAGGATGTGGGAGCGCAGGGAGTGATTATTTGGGAACTTTCTAATGATATCTGGGAAGAGGGGAAAAGCATCATTAAGGCACTTTACCAAAACTCTGGCAACCCGGAAACCAGACCGGCATTGCCTCCAAGTGGGAAGACACCTGTGCCAAGCGATATACTCACCCCGCTCATCGAACGTATCGGAAGCTACACAAATGAGTTCGCGGCTGAGATAGCACAAGGACGTGAAAAGGAAACATCTCGATTAGGCTTGCTTGTCGATCCAAGTTTGGTAGAAGCAATCACAAAATTTTTCGATGAAGCTGGAAAAACAGAGGGCGAAGAAACCTCAAAGGACGATAAAGATAAAATAATTGGATTGTGGATTGAGATAGAGGAAACCGCAAAAAGATATAGGGTAGATAGTCCAGATGCTCTAAATGTCTTAACAGAGCTCAAGGATAAAGTCGCCGGATTGGTCGGGCTGGTTGGGTTGATGATCGGAGGAGTGGCTGGTTGGGTATTTGTACCGTTCTTCTCAATGATTACTTTGTTCCAGGCACATGTTTTGCTGGAAGGGTTTGCACGACAAAATCCTTCACAAGGTCGAGATCCAGATACTGACAATGATGAGGATGAGGAAGAGGAACAAAAAGAATGTGAGCGTGAAGCCGATGAGGTTTCACAACAAATACAGCGAGCCATAGATGTGCTGAAAGGTGCTTTTGATAAATGGCCCACAAAGGATTTAGGAGATATAGGATCGGTCTTAGGTATCCCAGGTATCCCAACCCCTCCTGCTCCACCTGTTGATCCACCTTCTCCTGTGGAGTATAACTATAACGTAGAGATATCAATAACGTATGAGTTATTGCCCCCCCCTGCACACACGTATATTAAGGTAGATTTTCAGAACTCGGATCAAACAGGAAAGTTAGCAACCTTTGGAGGGGACGCTTATATCTCTACACCAAGTTCGCCTATTTTTGGTGGTGGTTCTTGGCAAGGTACGGCAAAGCTCAACTATGGGGTTGACTGGCTTGCGAGTCAGGGCTGGAGAGCTAACTTTGATTTGACCTATGGTCCAGGTGGGATGAATTTGCATTTACGGGGTTTGTCTGGCGAAGAAATAGGTCACATTTCATCAAGTGACCAGGGATTGGTTATCCCTGGAGCTGGAACTGGTGAAGGTGGGTTTTACCTATGACGCAAAAGCAAAAGACCAGTACCTAAAAAGGGTCTGGGTCTTCATGTTCAATAACATAGAATTAGGGTTTCAGGAATTCCGATTTGATGATTTAGCCCTGTTTGCTCAAGTTTCTGGGCTGAATAGTACCTTAACCCCTATTAACTTCTGAGGTGAACGATTATCACCGAAAGAAACAAAAAAACTGAGTATGCTCACACAAATCAATCTAGTTCACTAAACAGGATAATTTATCATGTTCACTACAATTCGTGACAATGCCAAAAAAGCAAAAAACCGTTGCAAGAAGCGACCTAAATCCTATGTAATTCTATGCAATAGTGAATACATGATCGTACCTATTAAGGCTGATCTGAATCCATATAGGAATCCTCCTACGCTTTGGTTTATGGGTGGTACTCCTCAGTTTTTTGGTGGTTCTGCGGATGGTGAGGGTGCTCCTCTAGAGACCCTGCAACGAGAAGTAGGAGAAGAAAGTCGAGGAACTTTGCGATTAAATACTATCTCTGGGGAAGTTTTTACAGCTCTACCAGCCAACGAAGATCGAAATACATATAATTTTTTCTATTCGATAGATTGGCAACGTACTCAAACTCAGTGGAATGACAATGTCACGAATCCAGCGGAAAGAGAAATGCAGAGATTAGTGGAGGTCCCAAGGGGACACTTTGACCCGCAGCAAGACAACGATGACGACATCCGTGATATCCTCCTGCTCGAAACTGGTACTACTCAGGCGAGAGGTGTTGACCAATTCCGTACCTCGCATACTAAGAATGCTTTTGTAATTTTCATCAGAGATATTTGGCCTCATCTCTAAAGGAGTATTCCCAGCGATCGCCGCTTTTGAAGCGACTGCCTCAAAAGTTAAGCGATCACTCATGGAGGAAGGATGATTTAGTGCGATTTCTATTCGTCCAAGTCGAATCTCTACAAATACAGGTTCATCTGAGAATGACTTTGCTGTCGATACCAATCAATTTTTATGGAGAATAAATATACCCATGAATAACTTACAAACTGGCGATCCAAAAGGGAATCAAGCCGAGGAAAACATGATATCCAAAGAAATCATCAGTACAGCAATGCAAAATCTTCGCGAAGCTGTCACGAGCATAGCGCAAAGCTCCAACAAAGAAAAAGTTATAGTCGAAGAGTTTCAGGTCATCGGCTTCGACCCCCAGTCTGCTGTAGCACTTCTCACTCTCCTCGAAGACTCTCAAGGCAATCTCCTCGAAGACCAATGAATATCTAGAGGCTCTGCCTCGATTGAAAAATAGTAGAAAAGATGAGTTTTTACCGCCGGCTTAATAGCCCTGAAAAAAATCCGTTTTATTGACTTATTCTCAGGAAGAGGGGGCATGAGATTAGCGTTTGAATCCGCCGCTCGTTCCTTGAATCTGGGAACGGAATGCCTCTTAAGCAGCGAAATTAATCCCGACGCTCAGTTACTTTACCAGTACCGGGTAGGCGACTAATTGACTATCGCGGTGGCACTTCTCTTCATTCTTGGGAACTGGGTTTGCGAGGCGAGTTCAGTTTAGACAAAATTGAGTTGATGAAGAGTTTTATTTTGAAAAGGCGAAATAAATAATTTGGGCATGACCCAGATGACAAGCTATTAACTAAAGAGCAAATAGCTACTTTTGTGGCTCATCCCAATCTCGATAAAGTTTTGGATTCCTTGGTAACAAAAAAGTACCTGCAAGGGAACAACAATCAGCACAAACCTGTAGCCGGTAACTTTTCCTTTGAAGTCTATAAATTTCTCGATCCGCATAAGATTTCGGTAACAATTGTTGCCAGTGATGCTAATAGATTAGGAGTTTACTCTCATAACCGAGTCCGCAGGATTACTCCCCGCGAAGCAGCACGGTTACAAGGTTTTTCAGATAGTTTTATTTTGCATCCTAACGATGATAAAGCTTATCATCAACTGGTAATAGTGTAAGTATTAATGTAGTTAAAGCTGTTGCTCTAGAAGTTATCCATAATTGTTTATCCTCAGCAAAGCAAGTTCCTTTGAAAAATGCAGTTTAATAATTCTCAATCATAACCTAAAACTGTATAGGATGGGCAAAGCGATTCGCCCGCCCAACTAATTATTGCGTCACGATCTGTATTATGCAAATGGTGAGTAGTATGGGGAGCATCTCATATTTGTAAAAACACTTCTTCTGGCTCCTTCCTTCTTCCTCTTTCCTTCTTCCTCCTGCCTTCTGCCTCAAAACTTAGATTTCTACCTGGCTTGGCTGCAAAAGTGAGATGCTCCCGTAGTATGACCGGATCTCCTGCCCGTTCCACAATAATTGTATAAAAATTGACTGTCAAATTAGGTGTACAACAGCTTAGCAATCCTCGCATCATTTGTGAATTTCTTACTCCCTCCCCTTGGTAAGGGGAGGGTTGGGGTGGGGTAAAAAATTTACTGCTCCTGCAAGGATTACTATAGCTTTCCTGGGATGATTATGGGATGTTTGGTTTCACCTTTTTTAAATTCGCCACCAGTCTCTTGAAATCGCCCGCAATTCTTCAACCCGCAAATTTAACCACCCGCATTTTTAATCCCCAATTTCAAGCACTATTTTACCGGTTACTGAGCCTGTTTCTAACAGTTCGTGAGCGGCTTGCGCTTCTTCGAGAGGGAAAGTTTTGCTGACGTGAATTTTTAGCAAGTTGCGATCGCACAAACGAGCACACTTCTGCAAAATATGAGCCTGCTGTTCCTGTTCCTCCACCAAACCTTCCAGCATTGGTGTCAACATTAATTCCAGACTAATTCGCAGATTCCGCATTCTCGCTGTTTTCAAATTGCCCAAAGCTGGATCGGGTTCCAAAATGGTTACTAAATCTCCATAAATCTTCACAGCCGGAATAGTTTGGTAAAAAGTTTCTCCCCCGACAGTATCGAAAGCCAAATCAACTCCTTGTCCTTGAGTCCAAGTCAAAACCTCATCGACAACATTGGTATTTTTGTATAAAATAACTGAATCTGCACCTAAGTGCTTGACAAAATTGGCTTTTTCCTCCGAACTAACAGTCGTGCAAACCTCTGCACCCTGCAACTTCGCCAACTGTACCGCGACGTGGCCGACACCGCCGGCACCAGCTTGAACCAGGACTTTTTGACCGGCTTGCAAGCGCCCTCGATCGTACAGCGATTCCCAAGCTGTAATTAAAACTAACGGTGCCGCCGCCGCCTCAGCAAAACTTAAAGCAGCAGGCTTGAGGGCGAGAAAACGTTCGTCTACAACGGCAAACTCAGCATAAGTCCCGATCGATCCGCCCAAACCGCCATTGCAGAAAAAAACCTCGTCTCCCACTTGGAAACTTTGCACACCAGCACCGACAGCCTCTACGACTCCAGCACCGTCGCACCCCAAAACGTGAGGAGTTTTATCGGGGTAAAAAGTGCCGCGCGATCGCAACTTAGTATCTATCGGATTGATACCCGCCGCTCGCAACCGCACCAAAACTTCAGTTTCTCTTTGTATAGTAGGGGCGGGGATATCTTGCACTTTCAATACGGACGGGCTTCCGGGGGTTTGAAAAACGATCGCTTTCATCATGAGTGTTACACTAGATCAGATAATCCCTAGACTTTATTGTACATTGCTTAGCAAAGCAACAAAAAACTTTTCGTTTATCCCAAAATTTATGAGGGTTGTTGAAAGGCATTACATAGATCGGCAGCATCAGTTTTATAAACAGTTTGATGGCTTATCATTTCTGTTCAAAAATCTCTACGATCGTGGTAAATATTTATGAGGACACACTTTTTCACTTCGGGTTCTAAAGTTGGTGGCACTAAAATTATCAGACAGTTATTTGCCATCTTCAAACCTAGAGACTTCTCTCACTCATTCCCTGCTAATATTAGCAAGCAAGTTTTCAAACAAGTTGTTCACGATTGGGAGGATTGCCAAAAATCAAGAATAGCGTATGACCGAAATATACCTAAATTTTCATTTCTCCCCAGCATCCCCCAATACAAACATAGAATCTGTACAGGTAACTTGTTCAGTTCTGATAACCAATCCATAAAAAAAAGGGGGAGCGACTCCAATAAGGGACTACTTCATTTCTTTCCAAGTGACATAATAATTTCTACAAAGTCCCAAGATGTCATAAAGGTAAGAATAGTTCCTGCAACAGCGCTCTACTTTGTTGAGGCTGCCCATCAAAAGCTTGTAACGTTGGTGAATTTAAATTGCCACCTTAGAGCAAGTATAGATTTAGGGATAGATCGCCTCGTAGCTGTGGCATCCAATAAGCCAACATTTATTCCAACTATTTATGATTCTCAAAAAAATCTCACATCAATCAATCAATGTTTCAATCAGCGCCAAGCATTTTTACTGTCAAAAATTGAGCAGGGAAAATCTACCAGGCGCCAAATTCAGCAAATCACCTTTAAACGAAATAAACGATTAGAAAACTACCAAGATAAAACCAGCAGTTTGATTATCAAGCGGTTGGTGGCTCGGAAAATAATTCAGTTCATTATTGACACAAATGTGAGAAATAAACACAATATAAAATTACAAAAAAAGCATCAAATTTTGGGTGTAATTCCTCATACCGAAATCGTAAAGTTTATTATTTACAAAACTGAGCTAGTCGGTATCAACATAATAGTTACACAAGCATATTATACAAATAAGTGCAGATTAGGGGATTTAGAGCCTGTCGGTAAGCAAGACTCTTATCAGGGTAAGATCGATAAACGCGGGTGGTTTCGGTCTTGGAATGAAAGTCGGATTAATGCTGATGTGAATGCAGCGTTAATTATGATTAGAAAAGTAAACGTAAACTCACCCCCTTAGAGGAGTGCCACAATCGTATATATGTGTTTACAATTTCACCTGTACGGTTTCAGCCTGTACGAAAAAAAATACAAAAAGTTCGGTAATGTCAAGTATTGCCAGGTTTTTTGTGAACTGTTAACTCTCTTGTCGCTTTCAGGGCGATCTGACCTTGTATTCGTTACCCATCCGTGACGATACTTAGTTATTTTTAAATAGATTGGCTTCAGATAACTACAATAATTGTCGAGCGGTGCTAATCGATGTTCGATCGAGATTTATTTTTTTACTTTGAGATTCTTGCATATCTTCTGGGATTATTGACGACTTTAGCCGTGGTGTCCGCGATTTATCTCAAGTGGCACCGAAGGCCTTCTAGTCTACCGCTAGCCAAAGAGCAACGGCAGTTGGCAGAATTAAAACCCGACGATTTATCTGCGGGATTGAAAATGCGGAAAAACTTTTTGATTTTTCCCAACTCAAATCTGTGGCCGGCAACTGACAGCTTCTTGGGTAAAGTTTTAGGTATGGGTCGCGCTGTATTCTTGGCTAAGCAACAGCGCCTAAGTGTGAATTCTTCGCCTATTCTGGGGCCTGGAAATAGCAAAACGCTAAGTCTGAGCATTGCGGGTTCGATGGGGCAAAATCCCGATCGCCCGAATGCCGAGAATCCTCCCAAAGTTAATGCTTTCGCGCAATTAGAGGAAGATTTGCTGGGCGAAATCCTAGCAGGTACTGATTCGCCGGGGGGAGCAGAATTCTTTGATGCCTTAGTGTGCCACTTAGCTTCAGCACTCGGAGTTCGCACCGCCGTCGCTGCCAAATCGATTAAGTCGAAGGCACGCACCGATGCTGCTGCCGATAGATTGCAAGTTATCAGTTTTTGGAGCGACGGACAGCAGCAGCCAAATTTTGAGTGCGACACTGCCAATACTCCCGAAGCGCGGGTGCTGGAGGAGGGAATGTATTCCTGTCCAGACTACCTCGGGGAAACCTTTCCAGAAGACCGCAGACCGGTAGTTACGGGTGCGCGCAGTTTCCTGGGAGTCTTGCTGAAAAACTCTTACGGCGAACCTTTAGGGATTATTTGTATTTTTCACGATCGACCCCTGGTGGAAGCACATCTTGCCAAATTCCGATTAATTCTCAGTATCTTTGCCGGACGGGCAGCCGCTGAATTAGAGCGGCAGCGCCTAGAAGCAGCACTGTCCACTGTAGAAGCGAAATACTGCGCCCTGGTAGAACAAATGCCCGCTGTCACCTACATTTCTCCCCTCAACCGCAAGGCTGCCAAACTTTACATCAGCCCGCAAATCGAGACTTTTCTGGGTTATTCTGTATCTGAATGGAGAGCCGATCCCGACCTGTGGCTGAAACTCGTTCACCCAGAAGACCGTGACCGCGTGTTAGTTGAAAACGCTACACAGAAATTCAGCGATGGAGAAGATATCTTCTGCGAGGGGTCGCTGGTTTCAGAATACCGCGCGATCGCCCGCAACGGTCGAGTCGTCTGGTTCCGCGATCAAGCTACCGCAGTTCGCGATGAAGCAAGCAAGTCTGTCATCCTTCAAGGCGCAATGTTTGACATCACAGAGACTAAAGTAGCTGCCAGCGCGTTGCTAGAAAGCGAATATCGCTATTACACCTTGGCAAAAATACTGCCGGTCGGGATTTTCCGCGCCGATGCTGCTGGAGATTGCTTGTACGTCAATGAGCGATTTTTGGAGATGGCGGGACTGACTGCGCCAAAGGCACTCGGCGAAGGTTGGGCGCAAAGTTTGCATCCCGAAGACCGCGAGCGTGTTTTGAGCCAGTGGTATCGCGCTGTCATAGACAAGTTGCCATGTAAGTTAGAGTACCGCTTTTGCAACGGTGAGTTGACAACCTGGGTATTTTGGCAAGCAGTGCCAGAAATTACCAAAAGCGGGGAAGTTCTAGGCTATCTCGGCACGTTGACCGATATCACCGATCGCAAGCAGGCAGAATTCGCGCTGCAACAGGCCGAAGAGAAATACCGCAGTATTTTTGAAAATGCGATCGAAGGCATTTTCCAGACAACGCCCGACGGACGCTACCTCAGCGCTAACCCTGCTTTGGCGAGAATTTACGGCTATTCCTCGGCCGCCGACTTGATCGCGAACATACGCAACATCGACAGCCAACTCTACCTCGATCCCAACCGCCGTGTCGAGTTTTTGCGCGCGATCGAAAAACACGGTTTTGTGTCTGAGTTCGAGTCCCAAGTTTACCGCGCTGACGGCACTACTATCTGGGTTTCCGAGAACGGCCGGGCAGTTCGCGATCCTGACGGAAATTTACTTTACTACGAAGGCACTGTCGAAGATATTACCCTCCGCAAAATAGCAGAAGATAAGTTGGTACACGATGCTTTGCACGATATGCTAACCGGTTTGCCCAACCGAGCTTTATTTATGGATCGCTTGGGGCACGCGATCGATCTTTCCAAACGCCGCCCCGAAATTTTGTTTGCGGTGCTGTTTATCGATCTTGATCGCTTTAAGGTTGTTAACGACAGTTTGGGGCATTTAGTGGGCGATCGGTTGCTCATCGCGATCGCGCAGCGCCTGGGAATCTGTTTGCGCGCTGGAGATACCGTTGCGCGTCTTGGTGGCGACGAATTCGCTATTTTGCTGGAAAATATCAAAAGCACCGAGGATGCGATCCAGATTGCCGAACGAGTGCAAGCGGAACTGGCAGAGCCTTTTTACCTTAACGAATATCAAGTTTTTACCAGTGCTAGCATTGGGATTGTTTGTTCTGGTTTGCCTCGATATCCAAGGGAAACCAGCAAACTGTCGAGTCCCGAAAATTTGGGAAATATCGATCGGGAAACTTCTTTGTCTTGCTTATCTTCCGACTCTCCTGTTCCCAATGTCCCGTTCCCAATGTTGTACGATCGGCCTGAAGAACTGCTCCGAGATGCAGATGCGGCCATGTATCATGCTAAGGGATTGGGCAAAGCTCGCCACGAAGTTTTTGACTTAAGTATGCACACTCGCGCCGTCGCCCTTTTGCAACTGGAAAACGACCTGCGACGCGCTTTAGACTCCCAGGAATTTCAGCTTTACTATCAGCCTATCGTCTCTCTTGTTACTGGTAGAATCAGCGGTTTTGAAGCGCTGCTGCGGTGGTATCACCCGCAGCGGGGTGTCGTAGCTCCTGGCGAGTTTATTTTAGTAGCTGAAGAAACTAGATTGATTATACCTATTGGCTGGTGGATGATGCGATCGGCTTGCCATCAGATCCACGAGTGGCACCAAAAATTCCCCGAAAATCCGCCGTTGACTGTCAGCGTCAACCTTTCTAACCAACAATTTAAACAACCGGATTTAATCGATCGCATTCGCGACATTTTACAAGAAACTCAGCTTGACCCCCGCACTTTAAAGGTAGAAATTACTGAAGGCGTCATCATGGAGAATGCCGAATCAGCAGTGGCTATCCTCGCGGAATTGAAAAATTTACAAATTCAATTATATATTGACGATTTCGGCACTGGCTATTCTTCTTTGAGCCGCCTGCACACTTTTCCAACTGATGCTTTAAAAATCGATCGAGCTTTTGTCAGCCGCATGACTGAAGATGAAGGAAACGAAGCGATTGTACAGACTATTTTAATTTTAGCCAGTCATTTAGGCATGGATGTAATTGCTGAAGGCATCGAAACCAGCGAACAGCTTAATTTACTTAGAGCGCTGCAATGCGAATACGGACAAGGATACTTTTTCTCAAAGCCGATAGACAGCATCGCAGCCACACTTTTGATAGAAAGTCAACCCCAATGGTAAGGATCGCGAATTAAATAACTTACAATTTTAATTGTTATTGTGGGATGGGCGTCCCGCCCGTCCAAAAAGGACG